>CANILH010000060.1 GCA_947468665.1 Oligoflexales bacterium
CGGCGTCATGTTTGGCAACCCAGAAACCACAACAGGCGGTAACGCCCTGAAGTTCTACGCCAGCGTACGTCTTGATGTTCGCAAAATCGCGTCCATCAAGCACTCTGAAGAAGAAATTGTCGGTAACCGTACCCGCGTTAAAGTCGTCAAAAATAAAATGGCGGCTCCGTTCAGGCAGGCTGAGTTCGACATTATGTTCGGCAAGGGCATTTCCCGTTCCGGAGACGTGCTTGATCTTGCCGTAGGTAAGGACATCGTCGCCAAAAGCGGCTCTTGGTTCTCCTACAAAGAAGAACGCATTGGCCAGGGCCGTGAGAACGCGAAAGAGTACATCGAGGCTCGTCCAGACATGATGCGCAAAATCGAGGATGAGGTTCTTAAGGCCTACGACGTTAACCGTAATAACATCAAGGAGGACGTTGCCGCTCCAGCCGCCGGAAAGGCTGGCGCAACCGCCGCCGGAACCACGACTGGCGCAGTTGCGAAGGCGCCGGCGATGGCTGCTGCTTCTAAGAAGTAATTCCCGGCCGACGATAAAGAATCAAAAAATCCCCAGAGTCACGAAAATGATTCTGGGGATTTTGTATTTTAAAGTTAAGTATTTCTTCAAAGAAAAAAGCAAAATAATCATGTGTAAATTTAGGTTTAAATACTTACACGGAAGCACGGAAGGAAGGAAAACACGGAAGGGGGGCGGGGAGAGGTGGGATTGGGAGTGTTATCCAATTAATTTTTCCGTGCCCTCCGCCCCTCCGTGCTTCCGTGTAAAAATTCGTGTTCAAGTTCGTGTTCAAATTCAGGTTCAAATACTTACACGGAAGCACGGAAGGACGGAGGACACGGAAAGGGGGACGGGGAGAGGAAGAGCTGAATTGGAGTTAAAGAATTTTTCCGTGCCCTCCGCCCCTCCGTGCTTCCGTGTAAAAATTCGGGTTCAAATTTTGCATGCCTACCCGAAAAGCTTACCTAAATTGTCGTCACCAAGTCCTCTAGCAGGGGCTTGGGATTTTTTGTCACACTTTCGAAACCGATTTGTTGCACGTCTCAGGAAAAGACACATGGGCAGTTAGGTTTTGTGGCAGCCGTTTGCCGTTCGGATTTCGAGTGTTTTATGACATTTATCCGCACAAATGTGTTTTGGAACCCATAATTTGGGAAAATCCTCCATCTAGTATCGTCAGTTTGCCTGCAAAACATTTTTGAGTTTCTGCAAGTACTGAACATGTTTCTCGGGCATCATCTTGGCGAGGTTGGATAGCTTCCATTGGAGGGATGGCAATTTATCAATCCCTTGAAGCCCTAAAATAGACCAATCTGGGGCACGTTGCTTAATCGAGATTAAGAAACTACGCTCTTCGGATGAAAGATCCCTGCGAAGGGCTTCGATGTATTGTCGGCGAGCATCCGCAAGCTCCGCATAGCCGACTGCCTTTGACGTCATCCCCACGAATTCTCGGTCGTACACTGCCTGCATATCTTTCTGCTTTGGATCAAGCAACTCGTGAATAGGTCGATCATGGCCAGCGAGATAGACAACAAAAGCTTTTCTTATATCGGATGTGATCCCTTCGTTCTCCAGTAGAAGCTTCACGTCAAACATATCTCGTGGATGTTGACGGTCTAGCGCAGCACAAAGCTTTCCCCCATATAGATCCGCGACGGACAAAACCTGCATGGTCGCGGACGCCTCGAAAGCTTCCTCAACAGCAGCTGAAACACTGCGCTCTTCGCATTTGAAAACTGAACCTCGAATGACTTCGTTTGGCTCAATCTTGATTTGAATGCCTTCACTTTTGACAAAAAGTTTCGTGATCCGTTTTTCACTAGCAACCCGACTTTATTGAACCTTGATGTTCCTGTAGGATTTTTGAATTGACGCAGCTGTTCGAGCAAGTGCTTCGCTGATCTTGTTCAAGGACTCATCGCGTGCCTCAATAGGCAAATAAGCCAAATCAATATCCACAGACAGTCGCGGCATATCACGCAAGAAAAAATTAATCGCTGTCCCGCCTTTGAGAGCGAAGCAAGTTTCTTTCTCTACGGACGGCATCACTCGCATCATAAGCCGGGCTTGTTTAAAGAACATGCTGTTGCGGTCCATCACCTCTCCTTTTTTAACCTGGGAAGTGTGACCAGATATTTCGGATCCAGGACGCCGCCAGAAACGACAACGCGCTTACCTTTACCTAGAGCCACTTTTTCGAGTGACAGCCGTTTGACCCAAGAATGCTCGCAGCGTTCCGCCAGTGCCAGAAATAAACGTTTCACTTTTATCGATTGACAGCATTCCAGGAGTTGCTGAACCAGCTTTGGCCGTAAGGTACCAAGTCCTTCCATCAGGAGTGACGCTTCATCGGCGCTCTGTTCCTTTGGTACTAAGTGCAGCAGCTCCAAGATCGCCCTCTCGGGCGTCGAAACCTGCACATCAAACGTGGAGAAAGATTGCTTCGTCAGACCTAACTCGAAGTCGCCGGAGAAAAGGCGCGGCATCTTGTAGGTGATCCTTCTCCCCCAATCATGCTTAAGGAACCACGACGGTAGTTTTTGGTTCGGAGCGCCGAACAGGTATAAATAGTCACCTTTACCCGTCGCCACGAAATGTCCAAGCCCGCTAAGTTCCAAAGCACTCTTCCCGCCGATGTGAACCCACACCCCTAGCTGGCTTTGAATGGTATGGACAGCCCCCTGCCATTCAACAAGATCTCCGGGTCGGATGTAGGCTCCTCTTCCGACTCTCGTCAGCCAACCTGTGCGCTCATATTCAAAAGCGAGTTGCTGATAAATCCCGCGCTCCGCTAGCCAAGGGAGAGTTGCCACAGTACCCATAGGCCACGAACGGTAGAGTTGGTTTATTTTACTTTTAATTTCACCAGCCATACTTGTGATTATAGCTTTAAATCAAACTAAATGCAAGGATATAGGTTTGCCTTAATTTCGATATAACAAGCTGCATTGGTGATTTCAGATGCAATCTAAACTGTGGCGGAATTTTGGTGTACGACCTCAATGCCTGAAAGAACTTAAACTCCTGTCCGTCCACAAGATTCCACGCATCCCGTATCTAGCTGATATTTTGAAGACCCAAATTTTGCACGCCTATCCGTAAAGCCTACCTAAATTGTCGTCAACCTGAGCAAAGCGAAGGTTCTCCAGGGTGAACCCCTCCAAAATTCGGGATGTCTCGGGGTCCTTCACTTCGGGCAGGATTACGTCCTCAATATGACGAGGTAGGCTTTTCGGATAGGCATGAAATTTTGGTTCAGATTCTGGTGTAAATTCTGGTGTAAATTCTGGTTTAAATACTTACACGGAAGCACGGAAGGACGGAGGACACGGAAGGGGGACGGGGAAATGTAGGATTGGAATTTGAGTTAATTGAATTTTTCCGTGCCCTCCGCTCCTCCGCTCCTCCGTGCTTCCGTGTAAAAATTCGTGTTCAAGTTCGTGCTCAAATTTTGCATACTTACCCGAAAAGCGAACTGCGTAAATAAGTTCTTCCGGCAAAAAACTACTCCCCGCTCTGAATACAAAAACTCCCCCCCACAAAACCGGGGATCTGATCGATCCCCGCGCTAGAACATCCAGCCAATTCGTAAAAGCGTCGAAAACGGAAGTTTTTTGGACGCGTATGACTTCGCCGATCCATCAAGATCACTCTTCATTTTCTTATACTCAGCGGTGTCTTTCAGAGTCTCGTCAGAGCCCGCGGGAGCGTTGGCGAATGACGATGTAAATGTTGCTTTGGGGCTTAACGGCACTAGATAGCCGAAGTCACAGCCAAGTGTGAAGCCGCTGTCCCACACGGAGAACCAACCAAAGTGTGGCGCGATATAGTTTGCAGTTGCCACTAGTTTGCCGTGGGTCGCGTATTTTTGTTTTGTTGTTTGCTCACTGACCTGACGGTTTACCTCGCCGCTCATCTGATGCTGTCCGACCGCCGCACCAACGAAAAACGCGCTTTCCCACGGGAACCAGCGCAGACGGACATCCGTATGCTTCATCGCAACGTCAATATTATTGATGCTTTTGGTGACGTTGCCGTAGTTTAGCGACACTCCGAAACGGTGATAGAAAAGCGACTCAAGACCCATGTTGAGCAGGTGCGGGAATTCGAGGGCTGCCGTACCACCGATCATGAAGTTTTCTGGTACACGATCACGTCCCGGATCGCTCTGGGGATTTCTATCTGGGTTTTTATCCGGATTCAGCTCATCCTCACTGGTGATGTCGGGGTTAAGCTCAGGGGCACTTGGCTTCGGGATATCACCCGTCTGAAAGCTTTCGTCATAACCTTTGGGCATAGGATCAGTAGCCGGTGCTTCAGCGTCCTGAGCCGCAGCGATTTGACAGACAGACAGAATGCCAGCGGAAAACACCGCGGCATGGAGTCGCGATTTAGAAAGTTTCAGCGACAGTTTCAGCATGGTGAGGCCTCCAGTGGTAATAGCAAACTACATGGCCGTCGCTAGACGACCAATGGATAGTTTAGCTGAAGACCCTGAATGTGACAAACGCGGAGACCCAGGCCAGGGCAAACATATAAACCAGCATGATGCTAGCCCACTTCCATCCGCCGGTTTCCCGGCGGACTGTAGCGATGGTGGCCATGCACTGCGGAGCGAAGATATACCAGGAAATCAGGGCAAAACCAGTCGCTGGAGACCAGACTGCCTGTAATTTCTGCGAAAGGGATTTAGCGGTCTGCTCCTCATTGCCTGATAGTTCAACCGCAAAGACCGTTGCTAGAGAACTAACCATAACCTCGCGCGCTGCAAACCCCGGCACAAGCCCGGTGGCAATCCGCCAGTCAAACCCAACAGGGCGGACAATCGGCTCGATGAAATGGCCGATTCTCGCGGCAGCGCTGTAGTTGATGGCGGGCTCGGTCGCGCCCGCTGGTGGTTTGGGATAAGAACTCAAAAACCACAAGATCACACTAAGGCCTAGAATAATCGTACCGGCACGTTTAAGAAACGCCAGTACCCTGATCCAAAGCGATGTGATTACATAACGCCAGTGAGGCCAACGGTAAGCGGGCAACTCCAGCATAAACGGTGACTGTCCCCGGCCACGGGTTAGCATCTTCGTAACAGAAGCGGCCGCGAACGCGCTGACTACACCCGCCGCGAACAAGCCAAACATAACCCATGCCTGCAGACTGATTCCTATGGCCCCAGCCACGGGTGGCACAAACGCGGACACCAGCAATGTGTACACGGGGAGCCGCGCGCTGCAGGTAATCAATGGCGCCACCATGATTGTCGTCAGGCGGTCACGGTCATTGCGAATGGTTCGGGTGGCCATGATCCCAGGAATTGCACAGGCAAATGAACTCAGCAGCGGAACGAAACTCCGCCCCTGAAGACCAACCGAGAACATCAGACGATCCAGCATAAAAGCGGCCCGTGCCATGTAGCCTGAGCCTTCGAGGAGATTGATAAAAAGAAACAGCATCAAGATCTGCGGCAGAAACACTAACACGCTGCCGACGCCGCCGATAACACCCTCGACCATTAAACCTCTCAGGGCACTTTCCGGAAGGTTAGCCACGGCCTGGTGCTGAATCCACTGAACGCTAGTGTCTATGGAATCAGCGAAAGGTTTGGCCCAGGTAAATACGGTCTGAAACAATAGAATAAGCACAGCGCACAAAATCAAACTGCCCCAAACCGGATGAAGTGCCACTCGGTCGATTTTCCAGGTGAGACGGTCTGATTTTCCGGCGGCCTCAATGGCCTTCGCCAAAATCTCATCAACGCGGGCGAAACGGGCGGCCACACCCTCGACGTTCGCTTTGGACCATTCAGACTGAACGGGCTTTGCGGGAGCGGCATTGGCCGGAAGCATCTGATCAATCCTGGTCATCAAAGCGGCGACACCGTCACCTTTGGTGGCGATCATGGGGATCACTGCGCAGCCAAGTTCTTTGGCGATGATGTTGGTGTTGATCTTGATGCCGCGGCGTTGAGCCATGTCCATCATGTTGAGGACGACAATCATCGGGCGGCCGATGGACTTCAGTTCAAGAGCCAGGCCAAGAGTTCTTTCAAGATTTGAGGCATCAATAACCGCCACAATCAGATCCGGTAATCTGTCACCTTTGGCGACTCCGCGACCAAGTAGAATATCAACAGCGATTTGCTCATCAAGACTGACCGGGTCAAGGCTATAGGTGCCCGGAAGATCTGTGAATACAAAATGTCGGTTGTTCCAGACCGGTGAGAGACCGGACTTCTTCTCGACGGTAACGCCGGGGTAGTTGGCGACTTTTTGGTTGAGACCTGTGAGGGCGTTAAACAAAACCGATTTACCAGCGTTTGGCGAGCCGGCGAGGGCGATGACAAAGTGCGGATCAGTTCCCATGATTATATATTGATTCCTTTGGTGGGTATTTTCATCGGGCGGGCTCTACACTGACACGGTCGGCCTCATAGCGCCTGAGTGCTACCACCATGCCGCGCACGAGAATCGCCATCGGGTCTTTAAGCAGAGGCGCTTCCTGACGGATTTCAATAACCGCTCCAGGAATAAATCCAAGTTCCATCAATCGCCGGGCGATGATGTCGTCACTATCGTTAGCTTTAACGCCTGTAACACGCAAAGCGGTAGAGCGGGGGGATTCAGATAAAGTCATAGCCATAGCGTACTCGTGCGAATCGGGAAAATTATGGACCGGGTATTGTTGTACTTCAATTGAGAATCATTCTCAATAGGAAATATGGTAACGACACGGCTTTTTAACTGACTAAATTTGTTGGAAGTATTCATGAAGGCCCAGTTGGTCGACCCAGCGTTTGAGATAGGTCCGGTCAATTTCCGAATTGGCCATAATGCCACGGATGTCAGTTAAATGTTTTTGCGACTCGCCTTCGCGGTAGAAGCGAAGCTTGCCAATAATAATATCCTCAGGAGTGGCCACCCACGCGTTGAGCCCCCGCAAGATCTCGAGTCGACGTTTTCTCGAGAATTCCTCAAGGGCGTGAGGAGTGGCTTTGCGAAACATCAAGTCAGCCTTTACGCCACTTGCGTGATGTAAAATATTCGTCTGACCGCATCTGGTAATTTCCTGACTTAAAATCTCCGCTGGTGGTACGTAGAATTCACGGGAATCAAACGCGGTGAGCAGGTTTTTGACTGAAGCGGACGACATCGCGATGACCAGGTCAATATCTCTGGTAAGACGCGGCTCACCGTAGACCGCGCCCGCGATGGATCCCACAATCATGTAGTCGATCCCCGCGGACTCCAGTTTATCAATGACAAGTTTGAGACCTGTGTTTATGTCCACTGGCTTCATAAGGTTATTTACATCCGGCTTCAATTAAACGCAGCGTTTCGGCGCGGATCCATTCGTCCGCCGCGTCAGGGTTGCGGCGACGTAGCTCAAGTGATTTGATCTCAAACGCGGTCTCAAACAACTCGCAAGCGATTTCCACACGTCTGATCATCGCCTCCGCCTCTTTGGAGCGGGGAGTGGGGGCCTCAGAAGACGTGATTTCACTTGAGTTGTTATTTGATGGGAGAGTCATGATGTCAAATGGTCCGCACTTGCTAAAAATTTGCCTCAGTCACCAACTCCGACGCCGGAGTAAACCGCGGGAGGCCTATTCTGGCATAGTTAGAATGGCTTTGGCATATTAAAATAGTCTTTTAATATTAAATGGTTGATGCGTTTTAGCCTGTTGGTTGGGCTGTGGGCAGGTGGCTGTGGTTAATGTTTAAGCAGAAATGGCCTATGGAAAAGGGGCGTTAGCGTCAATACCCATATTCTTGCTTGCACGCAAGTTACTGAAAAAATTAATTATTTTAACGTAAAATATCCCCCCCCCCGACCCCCTAAAGTCTGACCCCAGCCCGGCCGATACCATTAAGTGAGTGAAGTGGGGGGGAAGACTATGAATCGGTATTATTTCAAACTTTCGACACTTTTCACTACGGTGTTCATCGCCTTGGCTGCGGCTTCGTGCGAGAAAGTTGTTCTACCGATCGAGGCAGTCGGCGGCCTTAAATTCGACGGTATTAGAACCATCGATATTTCTGATGCCGGACTTGTGACGGTCTCTTGGGATGCGGCCAGCATGTTGGATTCCAAGGGCGCTCTCCTGCCCGTTACCTACACCGTTTATGTATCTGAAGGTGACAGTACATCACTCACCAAGGACGAAGAAGCCAATCAACCCACTAAGTTGAAACTTCAAGAAAATGAAATGCCCAGGAACGCCGGCAAGAAAGTCGCCGCCACCACATCGACGTCCTACGGTCTGAAAAATGATATCGTCGCCGGCAAAAAATGGGCCGTCGAGGTTGTGGCATCGGCAGGCGGGTCTTCTTCCTCTAACGACATCGCCTATGAGTTTCTGTACGTTCCCGGCGCCTCCTCCGCGAACTCCGATAAATTAGAAGCCTACCTCGGAAACTTCCAAAGTGGGGGCGTCAACGCGGCAGCTTCAGGACCACTCAAAGCCCGCGCACTCAAAGGCAGCACGCCAAAAGCAGGCGAGACGGTAACGTTCGCGATAACGCAGACACCTACCGGCGCGACTGGCCAGGCCATTTCAGTTTCCTCCGGAATAACAGACGCCTCTGGTGTTTTGGCCACAAGCTTCACAGCTGGTGACAAGGACGGGGCCTATATGGTCACGGCCACCTGGAAAACAAGCACGGTGATGTTCGTCTATTACGCTAATTTGACAGCTGACCTGCAAAGTCAGCTCAATAACCTGGCCAATCCGGTCTATGGAAATGGTAGTGGTATCACTCCGCCAGTGGCCATTGCTGTCGGTATCCCTGCCCAGACAACAAGTGCGACATCTTATACATTTGGTGTGCAGGACGTCGCCGAATATAAGTATCTCATCGTGAGCTCATCTGTTACCTGTGCTGACGCCGCTAACGGCTACAGCGCGAGCTGGACGCTTATCAGCACGCCCATAACGGTATCGGGACTTTCCCAGGGCGAAAAACGCCTCTGTCTCATGGGTAAAAACGGCGCTTATGTTCAGCAGACCGCGACGTCATACACATGGATCATAAACTCGGCGGCTCCAAGCACGTTTGCAATCATCGCGCCGTCTGTCACGACAAACTCCATTACTCCCATTGTCCAGTGGCAGCCATCAGTTGGCGCCGCCACCTATAACCTGAAAGTCACGACGGACGCTGGGTGTTCGACTATTGTTCAGAATTATCCTTCGCTTACGACCACAAACCAGACCTTGCTGTCTCTTGCCAACGGCACCTATTACGTCTGCGTGCGGGCGATAAGTGCGGCCGGGAACGGGAGTGACGCGTCCAACACAGGTTACGGATTTTTGGTGGACTCGTCTGCCCCAGATACACCAGCCGCTCCAACTACCACTGGCAGCTACATTGCGTCGTCCACCGTTACCTTTACCTGGGTGGGTGTGACTGATGTGGGACCAAGCGGCATCACAGGCTATAAACTGCGCGTTGGAACAAGCTCTGGTGCTTCGGACGTGTACAGTGGATTTGTTGGGATGGTTAATTCGACGAGTATGCCCGGACTTACTGACGGTGAGGTTTATTATGCCCAGGTCCAGGCTGTCGATGCCGCGGGCAACACATCAAGCTGGTCGACATCATCGACGGCGACCCGTGTGGATATTTCCCTGACCAGCGCGCCTACAACACTTACTACAGCTGCCACCTCGGCAGCGGGTCCTGACGTGCGCTACGCGAGTACAGGATCATTTTACGTAGCCTGGACCGGAGCGTCCGATACTGGCTCTGGTCTGCTCAATTACACGCTTGTACAATATAGCCAGGCCAATTGCGCCGGCACGTCAACCACAACAACAGGCATTACCGCGGCCAATTATAACGTGACGGGCGGGACCGACGGCACCATATACTCGTTTAAGGTTATGGCTTACGACAACGTCGGAAACTTCGCCACATCGGCTTGTTCGGGTAACCTCACAGTCTTTACTGCCGCGACGGTCGCGCTCACGTCGTTTTCCGGTGCCACAGGAAACTTATCGGGAGAAATTAATCTCACCTGGGTCTATCCCGCGAACACAAGCCGCTACGCGTCCATCGCGATCCGCCGGATCAGTGGAGCGACGGCCCCTGCCGATTGTGCGTCCGGCACTCGGGCCTCTACGCTCACAAGCTTCGGCTCCACGACCATGATTGATCAAACCCTCGGAGCCGGTAGTTACTTCAGCTACCGCGCCTGCGTCACAGATCTCGCCGGCAACGTCACAAGCACCAATACGGCCGTCAATATCCAGGCGAAAGTGTTTAGCCAAAAGATCTTCACTACCAGAAGTACCTACACAGGTAATTTCGGTGGTTACTTCGGGGCCGACGCGGCCTGCACCACGTCAGCGGCAGCCGGAGGTCAGACCGCCGATCACTGGAAAGCCATGATTTCCTGGACCTATAACGATGCCAGTAGCCGCGTGGGTATTCTTGGACCCATCTACCGTACCAACGGCACCTCGGTGGCGACTTCAGGCGCTGATTTTTGGGATGGCGCCCTCGCTACTACGCTGAATTACGACGAATATGGAGTTTTGCACGGGGGGGGCTACGTATGGACGAGCACCACCAGCGCTGGAGTTAACGGTGGACATCACTGCGCGGAATGGACGTCTACTCTATGGACAAATCTATACGGGGGAAGAACTTGGGAAACCAACGCTAATTTTATGTGGTATCCCAACAGCATGTCCTGCGCTAATTCTTACGCGCTTTTTTGCATGAGCCAGGTGGGCCCTGCGTTTAAAGCGGTGACCGGAACAGCTGCATCGGGAGATGTTTTGGTAACGTTAACCTTTCCCGCAACGACCTCAAGCTACGGCAAAGTCACGATCCGCAGAATAACTGGCTCCACCGCCCCAAGCTCAAACTGCACGACAACGGGCACCGAGATTGCCAACATCACAAATTTCACAACCCAGACCATCACCGATGCCACGGGGACCTCTGCTGGATTTTTCTCTTACCGCGCCTGCCTCTACGACACGGCCAATAATCTTGTGACCTCAACTCCCATCGCTAATATCCAGTCAAAAGGTCTATCGCACAGGGCATTCGTGACGTCGACGACCTATAACGGTAATCTTGGCGGCCTCAACGGCGCCGACGATAAGTGCGCCGCGGTTGCAGCTTCCGGTGGACTCTCGGCGGATCACTGGAGGGCCATCCTCTCCACATCCTTTAACAACATCTCACAGCGCCTCACGATCACTGGGCCGGTCTATCGTACAGATGGCGGAATGGTGGCGACCGGCAGCACGGATTTCTGGGACGGAACATTAGTTTATAGCATCGGTACGTATGAAAACGGCGTACCTTACTCGGGTACAAACCAGGTTTGGACGTCATCCACATCTGTCGGATTTGATAATGGTATTTCCTGCGGTAACTTTACATACGCCAACGGCAACGGCGCGAATTATCAAGGATTGGCGAATTATGCCGACACTAACTGGACCGGGTCTTATAATATGGGCGGCACTTGCGCGGACCTTCGCCGCCTCTACTGCATCAGCCAGTCGGGCCCGAGGTTTAAGGCAGATTCAGGCACGGTGACCGCCGGCGATATTGTATATTCTCTGACGTTCCCCGCGGATACGTCCACTTACGGCAGCGTCAAAATCCGCCGCATCGCGGGAACGACCGCCCCAAATGCCGACTGCACCAGTGACGGCACCCAGGTCGCCAATATCACCACGTTCTCATCCGGAAGCTGGACGGACGCGACCGGTGGGCCGAGCAGTTTATTCTCCTACCGCGCCTGCCTCTATAACACCAGCAACACGTTAATTCAGACCTACCCTGTTTCCGCCGTGCGTGCCATGGGAACCATCCATACGATATTCACATCAAACGCCCTGCGTAACGGGAACTTTGGCGGCCTTGGCGGCATGGACGCATTTTGTTCAAGCGCAGCCTCAACTGCAGGGCTAAGTGGAGACCACTATAAGGCCCTTGCCTCCGGCACCGAAATAAGCGCCAAAGATCGCCTTGATGTCAGAGGACCAATCATTCGCCGGGACGGATATGTCGTCGCCACAAACGCCGCGGATCTCTGGGACGGAATAATATCCGTGACTCTCAACATCGACGAGAACGCGGCCACGACGACTGGTACAACAGGTGTTTGGACAGGAACGAACCAGGCCGGGCTTTCATGGGGTGAATGCGGTGGATTTAAAACCTCCGCCTATACTCTTTATCAAAATATAGGGAAGACCGATAGTACCGGCGCGGCTTGGGTACAGTATTATGTTAACAGCGGGGATAGCTGCGCCAACTCATACCACGTTTATTGTATCAGCCAGATTGGACCAAGGTTTTCGGCAGCCACCGGAACAGGATCCATTGGTGATATCACGATGACCTTAAACTTCCCCACAACTACCAGTCACATGAGTAACGTCACCATCCGCCGCATTCTAGGTGACACTCCACCAAACGCCGACTGCACGTCAGATGGTACCCAGGTCGCCAACATTACAAGTCTCACAAGTCAGACCTTGACCGATGCCACGGGCGTTAATAGCGGTATTTATTCGTACCGAGCCTGCACGTATGGACCCGGTAACGTCCTCATTGGGACCTTCCCCTTCGCTCAGGTGCGCGCCAAAGGACTGTCGCATTCGATGTTTGTCACTTCGGGGACATTTAATGGTAGCCTTGGGGGGCTAAGCGGTGCTGACTCACTCTGCTCAAACGCCGCGTCTGTTGCGGGAATCCTAGGTGACGGTTGGAAAGCGGTCATGTCAGACGCCACAGCCGATGCCAAGGATAGGCTTGTGATCAAAGGTCCAATTTACCGTGGCGACGGCTCGCTCATCGCAAAAAGCGCGGCAGATCTATGGGATAGCATAATCGGCGCTGGCGTCAGCATCACCGAGACGGGAGCTTGGTACACAGGAACGCAATATGTCTGGACCGGCACTTCGGCCACCGGAGTCAACAACGGACAAAACTGCGGTAACTGGCTATCCAGCAGCGCCGCTGCCGGCGTCTGGACCGGACGCGCTGATTCCGGTTCTACAACATGGACTGAAAACAACACCAATACTGCTTGCTCAGGCAGCTTCCGATTATATTGTCTGAACAAGGTCGGATCAGCTGCGCCACTGACTAATTTCACCGCTGCCACGGGGACTGTCACCAACGGCGACGTCACGATGACGATGACTTATCCCGCGACCACCACCGACTGGGCGCGGCTTGATATCCGCAGGCTTGAGGGCAAGTTTGCGCCATCAGGAGACTGTGCCTCCACAGGATCCACGGTAACGTCTATCACCAACTTCGCGACGACGAGTTATACTGATAACGCTCCTATCCCTGGGCGCATTTACTCCTACCGCGCTTGTGCCTATGGAACCGACGGCTTTCTGATCGGTAGCTTAAGCGCCAGCGCGATCAAAGCCAGAGGCGGGAGCCACAAAATATTCATGACGACTGCTTCCTATACCGGAAACCTCGGTGGTCTAGCTGGAGCCGACGCAAAATGTGCGGCCGCGGCGACCGCGGGCGGTCAAACAGGCACGTTCGTGGCCCTGCTCTCAACCACATCGGTCAACGCGAGAGACCGCTACTCGGGACTAAATGACCCCGTTTACAACACCAATAATGACCTCGTTGGCGTCGGTCAAAATGACCTTTTTGATGGATCCATTCTGGCATCAACAAACTTTGACGAGTACGGCAATGCGGGACCGGGTGTTAACACTGCAACTATCTGGTCACAAACCTCTTCTGCCGGAACTTACCTCACTTGTTACGCTACGTCGTGTCTAGATTGGACCTCTACAATCGGCGGTAACTGCAGTTGGAACGGGCAAAACGGGAATACCTCAAGCCTTTGGATTCAAGGAAATAATGCATCTTGCTCGAGTAACGCTCGACTCCATTGCGTTAGCCAGTAAGGTGGAGGTTCCAGGCTATCCGCTGCGGAAAGCAGGAGTCAGCTTCGTGCGGGCGACTGTCAGTTCTAATGGCCACTTGCAGTAAACTGCACTCAAATTAGTCGTTACATTTCGCGTCGGAGGTAGCGCCCAAATAACAGGCTCTACATTCGACGAGGCGCGCAATTAAAACGGCGCGTCATCATCATCGTCATCTGACGCGTCATTTCCGGCTTTTTCGGCGGGGGCCTCGTCGACCTTTTCAAAGCTCACCCGGAGTTTTTCCACGCGGGCTTTGGTGGTGTCGAGGCGCTCACGCATGGTGGAGATGAGCTTATAGCCGTGCTCGATTTTGCTGACGATCTCATCGAGATCAAGCTGGCCCTGGCCGACGTTGCGGACAATTTCGTCCAGCTCGGTGAGCATGGCCTGGTAGGTTTGTGATTCTTTGCCAGCTGATTTTGCTTTTGACATTGTTTTAGTCCTTTACTGCCGGGGATTTTGTCCTTGGCTCTTTTGATTCGACTGTTAGTTTTAATATGCCGTCCCGAAGGCGGGCTTGAAGTTTTGTGCCGACTTTTACGTCGTCTGTGGATTTCAGGCTTTTGCCGCTGACAC
>CANILH010000061.1 GCA_947468665.1 Oligoflexales bacterium
AGGCGGCATCAAAATGTCCGAGAATATAATGGCCGCGTCAAGGTCATAGCGTCTCAGGGGCTGCCAGGTAACTTCAGCCGCGAGGTCTGGGCGTTTACACATAGTGACGAAATCCACATCGGCACGAACTGCCCGGTACTCCGGGAGATACCTTCCGGCCTGGCGCATGAACCAAACGGGCCACCGGTCCGGGGTTTGTCCGAGGGCTGCCTGAATGAGGGGCTTATTGATTTGCTTTGAGGTCATTGTGGACTCCTGTAGACGTGAGAGCAAAAAATAACAGTAGAAATAGATAAAAACAATCATAGAGATGGGCAATACCTGCCCCTCGGGCATTGGCCGAAAAAAGTGGAAAATATAGGTAGAGATTTACCCTTTAATTGGGAGGCTTCTTTCTATGTCCGGCCCCAACCCGACCCAAATTCATGAATTGGCGCACCGGCTGCAGACCCTTGAAGTGGATCTGCACGAGGCGGCAAGAAGCAGGACTATTACCGAGGCAGACTACAGGTCACGCCTTGAGCGCCTTAAACAATCAATGGAGCAGGGTACAAAACTTAAAAAAATTATGTCTGCCAATCGCATGCCGACTCCACTTCCAAGTCAGGTGGATCTCCCGGTCATGGGAGACTACACACGTATAGAGCAAAAAATTGTAGCCAGATCTGTAAATGACACAAGAAAGTACACCAGCGAGCTTTCCCTTAAGGTCCGCCAGGTGTCTGAATGGGCCTATGACGCGGCAACAGGGTCAACAGGCTGGATCAAAGCTCTGGGTCGATTATCGTGGCTTCGTCGGCAAATAAGGCGAGTTGACCAGGATATTGAACGAGTCAGAAAGGCCCGCGGTGTCGTAGAGGACTTTATCGTAAGAAGCGAGATCGGTGGACGACTTCCAAATTCCAGGCTCAGGCAGGAGGATTTACTCGCCGCGTTTCAGGAGTTTGAGGCAGCTACGGGTCGCGTTACGGCACTCAGAGCCAGGCTTCGAGGTGAGATATCCCGTAACGCAGATATGCGAAAATGGCTTAATATTTATTCTGAAAATCGCAGACAGCATAACCCCGAGAAGAGTCCGCCCGCGGCGGATGTTTTGCAAAGTGTCGCGATATCCGTAGCCGAGCCACTAACCGGTGGGGCCAAATTAGCGAATGAGAGGCTTGTCGTAGCAAGGCAACTGGCTACAGCATTGAAGGGTATAAGTGGGGAGCCAGTTGAAACTCGCAATTTAGCTTCCCCCGTAAATGAGGGTTTTGGTTTTTCATTTGACGTGAAAAAGCCCGCCGGCCAAAAAACTGGCAAATCGAAGCAAAAATCAAAAGAGGTGCGCTTATGAGCCAGGCAACTCGCTGGGACTACCAGTTAAATCAAGTTGAGATGTCGATAGCTGATCTAATGAATGAGGCATCGCTGACGCCTGATCCTGTGGCGTCGAGTGCCACTATTGCTGATCGGGACCAGATCGATCAGTCTCTCGCCAGGATCGCTGTTGACTCAGACAAGGTTATACAGGCCGCGAGAAAGGCTCAGACCGGAGGCAGAGCAAACGCTGCCATCGGCTGGTGGACAAAGCAGTTCGCTACAAAGGTGAAATCAGTCTCCATAGAATATGTCTCGCTCCAGAATCGTAAAATGTGGCTAAGGCTACTCCAGGAACGGTTTGCTGGCGTCTCAGCTAAGGACTCTCTTGATTTGCAGGCGAGACACTTGGTGGACCTCGCGCTTAGAAAAAAGCAGCTGGTTGAGATGGAGTTTGAGCTCAGACGGCAAATGGACGTCGTTATTTGGGATCGCGAGCAGTTAAAGAGTGACTATCAAGCCCTCGGAATTGCTGACGAGAACTGGTCAGCGAGCGGAAGTTTCCAGTCCCGGCTTGGTGTGAATTTTGATCATGCGCGGGAGAATCCGTCGGCTAAGGCGTTTTCTGATTGGTTGAATGTAATGTCTGTGCCATCAGTTCATCCTGAGGAGGATCAGTGGCTTCGCAAGGTCGACGAGGATCTCAGGGAGAAATCAGGAAGTCTTGCCGAGCAGTGCAGTGCTCTAGCGTCCGCGATCGCTACGGGGGCAGGTATTGCCGACAAAATAAGCACACTGCACTTTAAAAACACCATGGATCAGGTTACAGCGCTAAATAATCAACTAGTTCGTCGGTTTGCGGCTCTCAAAAGCCTCCCTGTAAGGCAATCCCGCCCCAAAGTGGTGCAAAATAACCAAAAAAACGGTACAACATCGGCTCATCGGTAAAAAATTCCCGAAGGAGCGCTCAATGAATCTTGGTCCACTGACTCGTCTTTCAGACGATGAGAAAATGTTTGTTAAAGAAGTAGAAAAGTTCGCGGTAACAGTCGTAAAGCCCAAAGTCCATGAGATGGACGAGTCAGAGATTATGGATAAGTCCGTAATCAGCGGCCTGTTTGAGATGGGTCTTATGGGTATTGAGGTCCCTGAGGAATTTGGTGGTGCCGGCGGAACATTTTTTATGTCGATTCTCGCCATTGAGGCTCTGTCAAAAATTGACCCTTCAGTAGCCGTCTTGTGTGATGTGCAGAACACTCTTGTAAATAACATCTTCATGCGTTGGGGCAGCCCTGAGCAAAAAAAGAAATATTTCCCCCGGCTCGCCTCAAAGGAAATTGGATCTTATTGCCTGACTGAGGCAAACAGCGGCTCTGACGCGTTCGCTATGAAGGCCCGCGCTTACGATGAGGGCTCACACTGGCGCCTTGAGGGTAAGAAGATCTTTATTACCAACGCCAAGGAAGCCAATATCTTTGTCGTGTTCGCCAACGTCAATCCCGAGGCGGGTTATAAAGGCATTACCGCCTTTATTTGTGAACGCGGTATGCCGGGGTTCTCAGTCGGCAAAAAAGAGGTAAAACTTGGCATTCGTGCCTCGTCTACCTGCGAAGTGCTCTTAGACAACGTGAAGGTCCCCAAAGAGAACGTCATTGGTGAGGTCGGTAAGGGCTATAAGATCTCCATTGAGACGCTCAATGAAGGCCGCATTGGAATTGCCGCTCAGATGCTTGGCCTTGCTCAGGGTGCTCACGCTGGCGCTATGCAGTATGCCCGTGAGCGCGTGCAGTTCGGTAAGGAGCTACGCGAGTATCAGGGCATTCAATTCGACATGGCAGAGCTCGCGACTCAGATAGAAGCCTCGAAACTTATGGTTTACAACGCGGCGCGCCTAAAAGACGCAGGCGAGAATTTCATTAAGGAAGCGGCCATGGCGAAGCTCTTTGCCGGCAACGTGGCTGAGGAAGTCGCGTCACGTGCTCTTGAGGTGTACGGCGGATATGGGTTTATCAAAGAATTCCCGGCTGAGAAGTTTTACCGGGACGCGAAGATTGGTAAGCTCTATGAAGGGACGTCCAACATGCAAAAGGCGACGATCTTTAAACTGATTGACGGCCAAATGAAATAAACGAGGTTAGTTATATGAAAATCTCCAGGATGATTTGTTTGATAACACTCAACCTGGGGATTTTGCTTTGGCCTAAGCCTGTCACGGCAGCGGTCAAAAGCACGCCTGATAAAACCTCAATAGATAAGTTCGCTGAGCGCCGGATACCGGCCGCCTTGTCCGCGATCTTGTGCGAAAGACGGGCTGTCGATACTGATTTTATCTCAAATGGAATATTCGATGCGCAAATTGAGATTACGACGTTAAAGCCAAAAAATTCCGCGTCAAAAGTAACAGCGGACATCGCTAAAAAGCGCGCGCTGGAACTAGCCAAAGCTGGCGAGCAGCTTGGCTATGCTTTCGGAGTTTGTCAGGACGGCAATGCCTGGGTCGGGACATTTCCCGGGCCCGCGGAGGTTGAGCTGACAGAGTCTGATTTGCGCCTTCCGGCTGCCGCGAAAATGATCTGTGCCAAGGGTAGCCTAAAGGTTCTATTCGCCTCTGAGCAAAGAGGGCGTTCGATGTCGGTCCCTCTGTCGGAGGAGCTTTTCGCGCGGCTGCCGGCGCAAAAAGGCTATGTCTCAGTCACTTGCGTTCCAAAAATGTTTCCTGACTCTGGTCCAAGAGAATGGGCTTTAATTCCTACCGGAGGAGTTGGCTATAAAACTCCTGAAATGGCAGCTGGAGATCAAGGGGCCTTAGGTGAGAGTCTTTTAAAGTGGATTAATGAAAAACGGCATGGGGAGAGCTTGCCGCCTTTCTCTAATGACCAGGCTCTCGAAGTGGCCACAAAATCTCTGGCCCGCCAAAAAACGGTTCACCATAATCTGACAGCTCTGGCTAAAGTTAAAATTGATCTTCTTAAAAAAGGCATTGAGCCGCTGGGAGAAGACCGCGCCGGCGGTAGAACTCTTGGCGAGATAGCGGGACTTCTTTGGCGTTCTCCCGCCCATAGAGATCTTTTGCTAAATCCAGCGGGTCAAATGGCCGGCATCACGGTAGCGTCGGCAAATGATGGTCAGTTTATGACTGTGATCTTGGTTGCCAGAAATCCTGCTTCGGGCGCCGTGGCGAAATATCAGAAGTAAGTGAAGCTCAGTCGGAGCTTTTCGTCGCGGCCAGGCTTTTTGATTTGATATAAAGTGTTTTTTCCACTTCTGCGACAATGACGCCGTTTTGATCCCGGATGCTGGCTTTGAATACCGGCTCTACTTTGGGGTTCTTTGAGGCTTCCATCTTAAGTCGATTAATCTCTGCGGCCGAAATCTCAAATATCGCGGTTACAGTGCCTTTGCCCGGTTTCTTAAATTTGATATTGGCGCCCTTGTCCCAAACAATGAAGTCCTGGCCAAGGTGATGCAGCAAAATTCCCATAAAAAACGGGTCACACATGGCGTAAAGAGATCCACCAAAGTGCACGCCGACAATGTTTCGGTTGTAGAACTTTTCACGGAGCGCCACCTCAATACGAGTAAAGTCAGCGTTAACGGAGACGACTTTAATACCGGCCCCCACAAAAGGACCCCAAAAGTTTATGCCGTAGCGCATCATCAGACCGGCATATCGAAGTTTAAGACTCATTTCACTATCCTGTATGACATTTAGATTATTTCGCTTCGGTGCTTGGCCCCAAACTTTTCTCTACCATGTCAGATTTGGGTCGTTGTGTCCAAAAAATCATGCTTCGGGACTGTAGACTGTAATCAACTGTTGCGGCTTGGCGGGACTTGTTTATGACATTTTAGTTGCTCAGGGGCCAGCAGGTCCGCGAAAATAAAAATTAGAATGACTGACGCCCAGGCGTCGCGATCAAAAGAAACCTTGTTTTTTTTCGCTGTGCCACATTATGAATTCTTATGTCATCCCTTAAATTAAGATGCTTCGATCATCATTTAACACCACGCAATCACGAGATTAATTTCGGTTTTCACCAGGTAAAAATGACGAACCATAAACGCCGGTAATGCTTACGAAACTTTACGAATCAATTTTCGTAAGAATACAATCATCACAGGTAATATTTTTTTGGAACAAAACATGCGTGTGGCGGAATATTTTCCGCGAATGCCAACTAGTCTTTGGAGGGACCGGTATTATGAGGATTTTTGGTGCGTTAATGGCTTTCGCTACAGTCATCTCATTGGAGGCCTGTAAAAACCGTTCAAATGAGCAGTCTTCCAAGGATCCAGGGTCCCGAAGCGCCCATGCGGAGGAAGTGGCAAAGGAAGTGGCGAAGGGAAATAGCAAGATGGCGCTTGCGTCACTCGGTACCTCCCCGCAAGTCCAGTTGAGATTTGAGGGTTGCCGAAATGACGGGACTATCTTTCTGCCGACGGCGATTCCAATCAATGATGGCTATATTTGTCCTGATCTATATCCAGATCCTCCGCACCAGCAAACCTATACATCAGGATCTCTAGGACAAGACTGGAATGAACTTGATCTTGTTCCCCATAGGCTCTCGACATCCATCGGTCAAAATGGCGTCGCGGAAACCTACCAGATCGCCATTGCGGCAGATCGTCTAAACAACGGCGGCATTCCGGGATATGACCTCATCGAGGCACCAGTATTAAATACCACCAAATCCGACCCTAGTTGTCAGGCTCCTGTCGTCAGCGCTCAGGCCGTTACCGCAGGCCTTCAGGGAGGGGCTAGTTCTACAATTTACCGCGTGTTGACCATTACTCAGCAACCTAACACCACCTGTGTTTTCGACTGGTGGGAACGCCTGGCCTTGGGCTCTCATAATATTCCTGGCGGGTCCCTTCAGTCCTATCTCTTCGACCAAGGCTTTAGTGACGGCCAACTTCAGGGCCATCACAGCGATATTCCAATTAACCCAGGAAGTGACATAAGTCTTACAGCATCTACCGCTCTGAACGCTGTAACCAACTCTGGGCATGTCTGGAAATTGTCTTCTGACGCCCCAGCAAAAGTAAAATTCTGTAATATCTGTGATCCGGATCAAAAGCCAAAACAAATCAAAGTGACGTTGAATTGGGAAAAACTCGCTGGTGATCCGGTTAACGTAACAATCACCAGCACTGTGGCGGCGACAAATATTATGCACAGGGCGGTGCAGGTGAGTGTGGATAATAAGATCTACGCCGGCACGACTCAGACTACACTTCTTGGTACAATGACCGGGTCTCTGGCTTCCCTTGGCGCAGAGATGACGATGAACGTACCAATGACCCCGTCCTCCATTACGGCTCCCATTGGTCTGACCAATGTCAATAACGTCGTAACGGCGACATTCACAGATCTGGTTACAAATACCGTAATCTCAACCGTAGTGGTCAAGTCGACAACAGTCGTTGACACCCATGGAGGGGCTGATCTCGATAACTCAGCGGTCATCAATCATTTGGAAAACTTAACTGGCGGTGGGACGCTGAAATTCTCAACCGATAGCGTTTCTGGTCTGCCAGGTGCCTTTGACGGTGGATATGTCGCCGGGACTCAAACAATAGGGCCCGTTTCTTATACATCAACTCCAGTGACTAATTCGGGCTCCGCGACGTTTAATAAGACGATTTATTTCACCGGATCCCCAGGTGTCTTGACTACCGGTACCCTCACGAATCTTACAACGTTGACGGGCTCTGACTTCAATATCACCGGTATGAAGCGCACGAGTGAGGTCAACACAAAAATTAAAACCGACGCACGTGTGACATTAACAATTGTGAAGTACCTGGTTAATCCGCCATCAACAGGATCCCAGACGTTTCAATTTCATGTGTTTAACGCCGCCCACGTTGAGGTGGCTAGCCCAACCATTACCTTTAATTGGCCAGCTGACGGTAGTCAGAAGTCTGTGGACGTAAAGTATTTGGCGCCAGGGATTTACACTGTTACGGAAGATCCAGTCCCGGGTTGGGAGTTTGATCCGGAGCATTCCACTACAACTGTGGATCTCACTTTGCCCCATTGTACCGGCCAGGCGAAATTCACAAATAAATTCGCCCCGCCAAGAAACAAAGATTTAGTTGTAACCAAGACCGCGGTTCCATCATTCAAAAAGAAATACACCTGGGATATTAAGAAAACAGTCGATAAGAATGTCATTAATATTATGCAAGGAGACCCGGCGACGGCTAACTATAGCATCTCTGTGACTCACGATAATGGCACCGATAGCGACTGGAAAGTTGACGGCGTTATCACGGTCTCTAACCCGAATGCTGTAGCGTTTACTGATGTGAATATTACGGATATTGTCGGCGGAGGCGGCACTTGTGTGGTGACAAATGGCACAGGTCGCTCCGTACCGGCAGGGGGTTCAATTACCGCAGCATATACTTGTACCTACAGTTCAGCGCCAACAGGTGGTCCGAAGTTCACAAACACAGCGACGGCGTCCTGGGACGCTGTGAAGTTCTCGACGCCAAACGCCAAAGCAGACGGTACGGTGCAGTTTAGCTTCGCTGACGCTACACCTATTGTCATTGATGGCAGTGTGGTTGTAACGGATACCTTCGGAGGGGCACTTGGTACAGTGACTTATACTGATCCATCACCTAAGGTGTTCACATACTCAAGAACGTTCACCGGAGGCATGGTGGGTGCTTGCAAGGATTACCCAAATACGGCATCGTTTAAGACAAATACGACCTATACAACGGGGTCCTCAAGCCAGTTGGTTAAGGTCTGTATCGTAAGTCCACCTACTGTTTCGGCTACCGCTACGCCGGCGTTTACCCGTTCATACAACTGGACGATCAATAAGACTGTAGACAAGAATATTGTCAAGCAAGCTGGTGGAACCGCGATCTTCAATTATAACGTAAAGGTCGTAGAAACTGGTTTCACTGATAGTGGTTGGGTTTTGAATGGGAATATTACCGTCACAAATCCGTCCAATTTCTTAAGTGTGACGGCGACAGTATCAGCGGTCACAAATGACGGCGGTGTTTGTACGGTAGCGTCAAATCCATTGATTGTGCCGGCGAGTGGAAGTCAGACCACATCCTATACTTGTACATACGCTTCAGCTCCAACCTTGACGTCTGGGAACAAGGTCACCGTTTCTGCTGCCTATGTGCCAACAGATCCATCTAAGTTGATTCCAACCGGAACAGCGACGACGATTGTACCTTATGTGTTCAGCACGCCGACATCTGAAGTAAACAAGACGATGACGGTGACGGATACCTTTAAGGGGACACTTGGCACTGTGACGGCGACATCAACGCCGCCATTTACTGTGGCGAATTTCCCGTACTCAAGGACAATCCCGATTCCTAACAAAGGATGTGAGACTTATGACAATACCGCGAGCATAACAGCGTCCGCGAATGGTTATATGCATCCTAGTGGTTGGAATGGAGGTACTCCTTACGCAAGCTCATCCCAATCGGTGCAGGTTTGCTTTGTTCAGATGTACTGCTCTATGTATATTCACCGTAGCGGTTCAACGGTAACTGGTGCTGGTTGTGGGCCAGGTCGGTCAGATTGGTATGCTGTTTACATTGGGCCGACTTTGCCGCCTCTTAAGAGTGGAGTAAATAAAAGTGATTTCATCTTGAACGACAATATTCGTTACCCAAGGGTCATTAATGGATTCTACGGTAATAAGAAATCAACTCTGGATAACCTTGTGGCCTGTGGTGGTTTTGTCGCCAAAGTTGATCAGTCTAAAATCGTTGACTGGAATCCAATATGGGGCCAAAACCCGGCGCAGATCCCCGCGCCTCAGTACATAAGTAATGCGCCTGCAAATGCGTGTAATCCTCACGCAGGGCGTCGATACTGCTCATATGTTGTAGGAGCGGGAGCAATACCAGCAACCTATCTTTTTGAAGGTCGAGTATTTAAGCTCACGACGAACGGTAACTTCGGAAGTACGGATTGTAACGTATTTGACGAGACGTATTCGCCACTGGTTATCGATCTCAAGAACGCGGGCGTGACGTTGTCGGCTCCTAATGCTGGAACGTTCTTTGACCTTCAAGGTGACGGAATGAAGTACCAGTACTCTTGGCCAACGAATACCGCGGATGTTGGTTTCCTGACTCTGGATATCAACGGTAACGGTAAGGTCGACAACATCGGGGAGATGTTTGGCAATAGTACCGGAGCGAATCTGGCCAATGGATTTGAGGCTCTGAAAAGGCATGACATCAACAGGGACGGGTTCATTGACGCGAAAGATCCAGTTTACGCTAAGCTCGCTATGTGGTCGGATAAAAATAGAAATGGTCTTACCGAGGCTGGCGAGCGGCGTCTGATTAAGGATGTTGGGATTCTCAAAATTGATTTGGGCTATAGTGAGGTTGAGGATCGCATCGACTTCTACGGTAACTTCACGAGACAGAAGTCTACTGGAACAATGGCAAGTGGAGCGAGCGTGGGTATTTACGACATCTGGGTTGTTCAGGGACCAGCCGCCCCAAGAAAGTAAGTTCGACTACGTATTGAGGAATTGATTAAAAAAAGCCCGGGGGAAACCCCCGGGCTTTTTGCTTTCGCCTTTGCATCAGAGAACAAAATCAGCCGCGGTTTTCGTAGGCCTGTACGCAGTTTACCATAAGCATGGCGATGGTCATGGGGCCGACTCCCCCTGGAACCGGGGTGAAAAGAGACGCGAGAGACAAGGCATCATCTGGTCTGACATCACCCGTTAGTTTGCCATCGTCATTTTTATGAATGCCAACATCAATGACTATCGCTCCTGGTTTGATCCATTCTTTAGTGACCAGATGCTTTGATCCTGCCGCGGCCACTAAAATATCCGCGTCTTTCGCGATTTGTTCAGGGTTTTTTGTTTTGCTATGAACACAAGTAACCGTGGCGTTGGCGTGGGTCAGTAATAACTGTACCGGAAGGCCCACCAATACTGATCTTCCGATAACTACGGCTTTCTTGCCGGAACAGTCGATGCCTTCATGTTTAAGTAGCTCCATGACGCCAGCGGGCGTACAGGGTCTGAGCGCCGGTAGATTCCAGGCGAGGCGTCCCTGGTTATAAAAAGACAAACCGTCGACGTCTTTTGCGGGGTTGATCTCTGATACCACTTTTACCCGGTCGATGTGACCTGGCATGGGGAGCTGAGGCAGGATGCCGTCGATTTCTGGGTCCTGATTTAGCTTGGTAATGAGTGCCAGCACTTCCGACTCGGGTGTGGCGGCTCTAAGATGAAACGTCTTTGATGTAAGGCCAACGTCATCGCAGGATTTTTCTTTGTGGCGGACATACACCAGGCTTGCGGGGTCGTCGCCCACGAGAATAACCGCAAGGCATGGTGCCCTTCTTCCGGAGGCGGTCAGGGCAGCGACTTTTTCCTTCAGGCCTGCCCTTATTTTTTTTGCTGCCGCTGTTCCGTCGATAAGTCTGGCAGTCATTCGGTAATGGCCTCACTAGCCGAGACTACGGATTCAATCAGGTTGTCGTCACCATTTAGGCTTTGGCCATATGCGTCGCCACAGAAGGCTAAATGGCGGTCCTGGACGGAATCCATCTTGAGACGGTCCAGGTGTTTTCTTTCCATCATGTTAGGAGACTGGGCCCATGCAACGGGGACAAGAGCTAGGCGCTCGATGCCGGTTTTTATCTCGGGTGCCGCGGCGAGAAGTTTTCTGTGAGCTCTCTTAAGACGTTTAACCGCTTTGACCACATCCGGAGCCTGAAGAGAAAGCTCGTAATCAATGGTCGCCTGGAAGACGATTTCCTTAGGAGAGACCGTAGCCTGCACGCTTTCGGCCGGGATGACAATCATCTGCGCAAGGTCTTTGGTGTCGCCTGCTTCTACGGGACAGCTGAGGATCACAAGGCTTACAGGCTTGGTCTTGTTGATGACTGACAGTAGCGGCGTAGGCCAGAGCTTTTTGGGAAGCCACTGGGACGCGGTCCAGGGGGCTTGGGCAACGACCAGTCTTTCGCCAAAGAAATGACCTTGGGCGGTTTTTACATGCCACTCGTCACCGTCGTGGTCTGCGTCAAAGATTCGAGCACTTGTCAAAAGAGTGATTTGGCCAGAGTCCGTGTATTTTTTGATGAGTGCGTGAAGTGCCGGTGACCAGTCACCCGTGTAGGGTTCACTGACATAAAATGACCCGCGCTCGGCAATAGCGCCCGGTGTTGACTCCCAAATGTTGGTGATACCAAATGCCTGGGCGTAGGTCTCAAGCACCATGGTGGCCGGACTTTTTCTCGGAGCCTTCCAAACTTCGGCGAACGTTTTGTCAAACTTGTTCTCAGATTCAAAAAGCTTCGTAACCTCAGGCCATTGTCTTTGGGCCGCAAGGCCTCCAAGTGCCCTGGCACCCTTATCGGAGTAAAGAAGTTTGGTGTCGACCTCTGAGAATTTATTTCCCATGAGGACAGCTGTGCGAGACTGCTTATCGCTCACCATGGAGGGCAGATCATCGGCCTCTGGGTCATGCTTAATGGCTTGATTCCAGAACTCATAGAGCCTTGGTGTTACGGCATTAAAGCCCGTTCCCCGGGAGTCACCCTCAATTGTTCCTATACGGCCGCCGACGCGGGAGTCCTTTTCAAGGATCAGAACCTTCCCCTCAGGATTAGCCACGCAGTAACGGTGGGCTGTTAATAGCCCTGAAATTCCGGCTCCGGCGATGATCACGTCAAACGATGGGGCCTCGGCTGGTGCAGGCTCCGTGCTGGCAATTTCTGGTGTAGAATCCGACATATCTATGACTCCGTCCAAAGTGCGGGCTGGATTTTCGGCCCCAAGGAATGAACAGTGATTAAATTTTAAGTAGACTCAGGTCTGATTCTATTAAAATCAGGGTGTTAGTTCTACCAGAATATGCGGCTTGCACAGTAAAAATATTGGAGTGGGGCGGGCTGTTTGTGGGCAATTTGGCTTGACGAGACGGTGAAAGGTTCTGTATTGTTGCGGCCTTCCTAATTCGGGGTGTAGCGCAATTGGTAGCGCGCGTGCTTTGGGAGCATGAGGTTGCTGGTTCGAGTCCAGTCACCCCGACCAGTTCCAACAATATCCGAACAGAAAACCACATCATCCCGGTTTTCGTTCGTTTGAGTCAGAGAAGAAGTTCTCTGGTGGTTTTTGAAAGGGATGAGATTGGCCCCGGACTTATAGTCCGAGGCCTTTTTTGTTTTTGACGTCTGGCGTTCATCACGCTCTTCGTTGGACGTCCAATAGTTTAATGCGATCCTTCCAGGCTCCAGAACAATGGACTCGATGACGCGTCTCATGAGGCGCTTGAGGATGATCTGGCTAGCCCCGGACTTGGCCCTCTTAAAGTCCGCTAAATTAATTTCAATGGTCTTTCGAGCCTTGTCAGCGGTCTCAGTGGTGGTTGGGCCTGATGCCTCTAGTTCGTGAATGCGGGCTTCTAGTGCGGATTTTCTGGTCTTAAGTCTCAAAAGTTCTTCGCGGAAAAGGTCATCTACCACGTCTGGGCCCATGTCGGCATGAAGTCTAAAGGCGGCCTGAATTTGTTTCTGCACTTGGGTTAATTCGGTCTGTGATCGCAACACTTCTTCACGGTGTAGCTCGAATTTTGGACGATTAATTTGATCAATGCGGGCTTCGACGTCGTCCAAATATCCCTCACGGAACAGAACGTGATCCAGCTGGTTCAAGATCGCGGACTCAAGTTCATCAGCACGAACGGACTTAATAGCGCATTGGACGGGCTCTCCGGGAATTGAACGATGGGTATAGTATCGATGGGCTTGCTTGGCGCCATGACCGGTGCTTCCCACCATCGCCCGGCCACACTCCCCGCAGGAAATAAATCCAGAAGCTAGAAACACTCGCGACTCTGACTTATCCAG
>CANILH010000062.1 GCA_947468665.1 Oligoflexales bacterium
CGTCACGATCTGATAGAAATTGAATACATCTGGCGCCGGAGTATCCGCGACGGCGAGTCTGAGTTTAGGTGGTTTTGGCACTGCCATAACAATCTCCCGGCGGGCTCAATTTAAGGTGCCCGCTCGGGACATTATAGCAAATCCCTGAGGTGAGCGAAAAGGTCTGGGACTGAATGGGGATTCTCCACCACCCCATCACTCGCGACCTTTTTAAACCACGTCACCTGCCGCTTCGCGTACCGCCTGGTGGCGGTCGCGATCGCCGTCTCAAGATCATCTGGTTTCAATTCACCGCTAAGCATCTGGATAACTTCTTTGTAACCGATGCTTCCTATGGGCTTACAATCAGCCCGCACACCATTCTCCAAAAGCCCCTTGACCTCGTCTACGAGGCCATCTTGCAGCATCTGCCCGACGCGGGCATTGATGCGCTCGTAAAGTGTCTCCCGTGGAGGATTCATGAAGACCATGACGTGCGAGCGCTCAGCGGGCGTGGCGGCAGACGCTTGGCGGACCGGATGTCCGGTCAGGATATTGATTTCAAGGGCACGAATAACTCGAAACCGATCGTTCACATGAAGCTCAGCGGCCCTGCGCGGATCTTTAGCCTGAAGCTCCTGATAGAGATCATCACTGGCTCGAAGTCCCAGGCGCTGACGAAGCTCCTGGTCGCCCGGCAGGTCATCATCCCAACTCTCCCCAAGGAGTGCTCGAAGATAAAGCCCCGTCCCTCCCACAACAACGGGAATACGCCCCAGCGCCTTGATGGATGCTATAGCCTCTTTGGCCTTTGCGGCGTAAATAGCCGCGTCACAAGGCTCGTCCCAGGACAATAAATCAAATAGGTAATGGGGAACCGCTGCCTGCTCAGCCTTTGTGGGTTTGGCTGAGCCAATATCAAAGCCTCGATAGATCTGGACACTGTCGCAGCAGACGATACTGCCACCCAGTGTCTTTGCCATCTCAAGAGCCACGGCGGACTTTCCGGACGCGGTGGGTCCACCGACGACAATAAAGTCCGGCTTCACACCCGCTGGTAACAGAGACTGCCATTTCATTTTTAGAGAAAGCCTCTCACAACAAGATCCCGTCTCAGTGATCTATCTATCAAACCAACGGGCGATCTGAGCCTCATCCCACCACCGGAACACACGGCGGCCATGGGGGCAGTTATGGAAGAAGTCCACGTCTTTGGCCTCATTGATAAGAGTCTTAAGTTCACTCTCTCCAAGAGCCTCACCGGCACGGACAGCGCCGTGACAGGCCATGGTGGCCAGAATATCATGGGTCAGGCCGGCATTGCCCTCAAGTGGCATGGCTGATTTTTCGTGGCGGGCCAGGGACTCAAAAAGCGTCTGGAGATCACTCTTGGCTAACAGAACCGGCACCGCACGAACCTCGACTGTCGAGTCCTCGATGATGTCAAACCGAAATCCCGTGGACTCGAGTTGGGCTTTGATGCCCTTCAGTGATTCCACAGCACCCGGATCAAGGGTAACTCCCTCTGGAACGAGTAATGTCTGACTGGATCTGAGAAGGTCAGTGTTTCGCATGAGACGCTCATACAAAACCCGCTCATGAAACGCATGCTGATCCACGGCAAGAATCCTTGCTCCAGACCTGCGGTCGCCATGCCCAAACAGTAAATAACAATCAGCCACCGCACCCATGTAACTAAGCTCATGCCATGGTACAGATTGAGTCGCGCTGACTTGTGGTGAAGCGAATGACGATCTCACATCAGATGCCAGGTCATCAAACAAATTTGCAGACCGCGTCGACATCTCAGAAGACCCGACCGGTGTCACGTCCCGCCACCGAGCTGCCTTGGGAGCCTCGCCCCAGTCAGGCGGTGTTCTGAGAGACGCGACAGACGCCGCAGACGACGGAGCCTTCCCGCTCCAAAATGACTTTGCCGGAGCATGGGCTGAATCATCAGACGACTGAAAATTAGATTTCGGCGCGAGTGCCTCATGAGATGAGTGCGACGCCCAGTCGGCCTTCCGGAGTCCTTCACGAATGGCCCCGGCCACCATGGAATGAATTTCCGTGGCGTACTGCAGTCTCACTTCGGTCTTCGCCGGATGAACATTCGCGTCAACAAGCCCTGAGTCAAGAGTTAGGAACAACGCCACAACCGGATATTTGCCTCGTAACAAATGACTGTGATAGCCGCGAAGCACCGCGAAACGCAGGGATTTGTCTTTGACCCACCTGCCATTCACGAATATCAGCATGTCCTTGGCGGTTGTCCGCTCAACTCCCGGAGCTGAGATCAATGCGGTCATGGAGGCATAAGGGCCTTCGGCCGCGGCATAAATCATCCCAAGACCAGCATCTCCGCCCATGACCTGAGCGAAGCGGGCACGCAGCGCGCGCTCGTCCATAATAAGTCGACCGTTTACTTTTTTCATCTCAACAGTCGATGCTCGGAGAACTTCTTTACCATTGTGGACAAGAGTAAAATCCACATGTGGCGAGGACATTGCTACCGCCCGCATGAATTCAAGCACCGCGCCGTACTCGGCCTGGGCGGCTTTAAGAAACTTCTGACGCACCGGCACATTATAAAAAATATCATCACAGATCATGGTCGTGCCGCCAGCACTCTGCCACGGAGTTTCCTCCAATTGTCCGCCGCCATCAGTCTGCAGACGCACGCCGTCCGTAGATCCCTGCTCACAGGTCATCAGGGTGAATTTACAAACCGAGGAGATCGAGGCCAATGCCTCGCCACGAAATCCCATGGTGTTAAGATTAAATAAGTCTTCCGCGTCGCGGATCTTGCTTGTCGCGTGACGAAGGAGCGCGTTGAAGGCGTCTGTCCTGGACATGCCAGAGCCATTATCTGAGACAAGAATACGTTTGCGGCCACCCTCACGCAGCTCGACGGTGACCTTCGTCGCACCTGCGTCAAGGCAGTTCTCGACCAGTTCTTTCACCACACTCGCCGGACGTTCCACGACCTCTCCGGCGGCGATCTTATTGATGAGATTATCGTCTAGACGCTTGATCCGGTTGGTGCTTGTGGTGGTCTCAATGCTCATTGGGCAGCTCCATGAAGTCTATAAATAAGCGCATTCATTTGGGAATTTGAGACATTACCTCACTTGACACTGTCTTCCAAGGACTTCTGCCCAGCAGGACATTTTCTTTAATTTTCAGGACCTTAACTCGGCACCACGAGAAACACGGAGGAAAATGCCATCCCCCTTCCGTGTCCTCCGTCCTTCCGTGCTTCCGTGTAAGTATTTAGACCCGAATTTAGACACGGAAGCACGGAAGAGCGGAAAACACGGAAAAATTAATTGGATAACACTCCCGATTCCACCTCTCCCCGCCCCCCTTCCGTGTCCTCTGTCCTTCCGTGCTTCCGTGTAAGTATTGAGACCCGAATTTACATCCAAATTTGAACCCGAATTTAGACACGGAAGCACGGAAGAGCGGAAAACACGGAAAAATTAATTGGATAACACTCCCAATTCCACCTCTCGCCTTCCACGTCCCCCTTCCCCGCCCCCCTTCCGTGTTTTCCGTCCCGCTCCGATTGTACCTTGACGTGCCAGAGCCACCCCTGTAGAAGCAGCGCACCATGAAAGCCGTATACGAAACAAGTGCCGCGCAGGCACATCAGCTCCCCCCCATGACGCTCCCTGAGTTTGCGTTCATCGGACGCTCAAACGTAGGCAAGTCAACGCTTATGAACGCCATCTTGAACCACACAGGACTCGCGCGAACCAGCCGCCAGCCCGGGCGTACTCAAATGGCGAACTTTTTCAGGGTCAACGAGAAATGGTACTTCGTGGATCTTCCGGGATACGGCTTTACGGCCACCGGCAACAGAGAACACAAAGACTGGCAAGACCTCATGGACGGCTATCTTGTAAGACCAGTGATTGAGAAGTTTTTGTTCCTTTGGGATCCCCGCAGGGACTTCGACAAAGCCGACTACCAGATTGGCCTCGCCCTGAGCGAGTGCGCGCCCCTCAGTCTGATCCTCACCAAGTGCGATAAAATCTCCCGCATGGAACGCCTCCAGCGGCAGAAGATTCTTGAGAACGCGTTCAAAAGCCGCGGCATAAAACTCGCCTCAACCCACGCAGTCTCAAGCCTCAAAAAAGACGGCATCGAGGAGCTTCGCGAGGAGCTCATCGGCGACAAAGACAAATAAAAATAAATCGTCATGAGCGGTGACACAGCTTTCAGACAACTGTCGCAGGTAGCGCCTGTTATTTGGGCGTTACATGCGACATGAATGTAGCGGCTAGTTTTTGAGCAAAAAAAACTGCCACCAAACCTCGCCTCCCTTGAGCCCAAACGCCAACGAGGCCAATGCTTTGCAGCAGGGCCCCGCGTAGCTCACTAAAATTGGGTCAAGAGTAACGAGAAAAAATCAACATCGTAAAAGTATCAAAGGTTTGTTCTCATGAGGCGGAACCCAATGCGGAAGTCGCGGAAGTCCGGCGAGATGTCGCGGCGAAACGCAGAGCGACAGAACTGCGCGGAGTTGAACCAACCGCCGCCGCGAACAACACGGGAGGAGCCCGAACTAGGACCCACTGGATCTGTAACCTGTGAGGCGGAATAATTGCCATACCAGTCAGCAGTCCACTCAAAAACATTACCCTGCATGTCATAGAGACCCCATGCATTGGCCTGCTTTTTAGATACTGGATGAGTCACACCGCCAGAATTACCGTCATACCAGGTCAGGGCATCAAGATCTCCTGAATAAGCACCAGTCATACCTGCGCGAGCCGCATACTCCCATTCTGCTTCTGTAGGCAAACGGTACAGGTAGCCGTCAGCTTTGGCATTGAGCTTCTCAATAAACGCCTGGGCATCATTCCAGGAGACGTACTCTATGGGGTTATTGGGGCACATCGAAATGCCGCTTACATGCGTAAATTCGCTAGGACAGTTTTCACTTTCTTGGAAGTTACTTGGGTTAGAGCCCATGACCGCGACCCACTGGGACTGAGTCACCTCGGTCGTCTGCAATTCAAAGGCTTTCGAGATCGTCACCTGATGCTGAGGACCTTCGTCATAATTGCGGCCTGGTTCAGAATCTGGCGAGCCCATCATAAACCTACCGGCTGGGATCGTTACAAACGTCATGGCGCCATCCACTCGTGTTAGGCCAATGTCCTTTGGACTAGACACGTTCGCGTTACCGCACGACTGCAAGGACGCAACACCCACGAACAAACAAATGGACGCTAACTTAACCCTCATGGAAATCCCCCGAAAAGTCACATGGTCATCTGTATCAACTAGACTCTAGCCATCATGTCACGCTTAAACTGCGGATCCAAGCCAATAAACTGTCGCATGCAGAGCAACGCAATCGAGCACTTCTTGACGCGCATGCATTATTCATGCATAATGCATTATGCGCAAATGGAGAAGGAGCAGCATTACATGGCAAGCTTACAAATACGCGATATGCCAGAGGATTTGTACGAATCTCTGAAGTTAAAGGCTGAGAAAGACCATAGAAGCCTGGCCCAACAAGCCGTTATTTTGCTTAGCGAAGCATTGAAGGCCGGGGGACGGGATTCGTCGCGCAGAATAGAAGCTTTAAAGAAAATTCGCGCACACAAGATAGTAACCAAATCCAAAGGCATCAGCATTGTTGAACTGATTCAGGAAGATCGTGGACGATGATCTGCGTATTAGATACCAGCGCCGCGATTGAAGTATTCTTGAACAGAAATCACGGCGAAGAGCTTCAGGAGATTCTGGCATCCGCAAGTTTGGTTGTGGCACCAGAGCTATATTGTTCAGAGATTTCAAACGTTTTTTGGAAGCTTTTTAAAGCAGATCAGCTATCTCGCGAGGATTGTGAGACCGGAATTAATTCATGTTTAGCCCTTATTGATGACTTAATACCGATGTCAGAACTTTCACAAGAGGTCTTCGCCGCGGCGATTGCTTACAATATGACAGCCTATGATATGTTTTATGCTGTAACGGCCAGAAGGTATAACGGCCGACTTCTGACGATTGATAAAAAGCTGAAAGAAGCCGGGAAAAAAATGAAACTCCGTCTTTAACCTAAAGACGGTTTTCGGACGGTCATGTCAGCTCATAATTGGCAAACGATCTAAACTGTCGAAGGTAGCGCCTGTTATTTAGTCGCTACATGCGTCATGAATGTAGCGACTAATTTGAGGGCAATTCACCAACGGTCAAATTCACCGGCCCGTCAACGGTGGCCAGAATATTATCCTCGATACGTATTCCGCCAAAGGGCATTAATTCTTTGAGCAGCGTCTGATTGATACTTCTGACACTTGGCCCCTTCAGCACGCCGTCAATCCGTGACGGAATAAAGTATAGCCCTGGCTCGATCGTCACCACCTGTCCCGCCGTGATCACGCTGGTATTGCGAAGAAATGGGTTGTCCGCGGATGGTTTAGTGAGACGCATACCGACATCGTGGACCTGAAGTCCAAGCGAGTGCCCGAGTCCGTGAGGGAAAAAGGCCCTGGTGATGCCGCTTGCCACCATCTCCTCAACACCACATGTGACAAGACCCACTGATTTAAGTACATCGGCTATTAAAAAGTGCGCCTCGTCATGGAGCGCCTCATACGCTTTACCAACAGTAAACCGCTCCACTAAAACACGCTGGGCCTGAGTCATGCCACTCAGCAGCTGGCGGAAAACTTCGGCGGCGGGCCCCTTCCCCCGCACCCAAGTGCGGGTAATATCAGACGCGTAACCGTGACGGGTGGCACCGGCATCCACGAGCAGAGACGTGTCGACAGACTTGGCTTTGTGATCATAATGAATATGATGGAGGATGCCGCAGTTGGCACCGAGGGCCACAATATTGCCGTACGGCACGGTAAAATCCGTCTGACCGGTCTCGCGAAGATATGCATGGTGAAGCTCAAGTTCACTCAGGTCCCCAGACTCAAACAGCCTCTTCAAGGCGTCATGCCCGCGGAGAGCCAAGATATTAGCAGCCCGCATACTGGTCACCTCAAAGTCAGACTTGATCGTCCGGAAGCTCTCGATCACGGCGAGAACATCGCCGCGGTTACACTGCTCGGCCGGGATCCCAAGCTCAAATGCTGTTTTCACATCATCGCCTATAAAGGCGATGTTTTGCGCGCTGGCAAGGGACGCGAACTTATCCACCAGCTCAATATCAAATGAGTCACGGTTCCACGTACTAAGGGACGGCGGCGGCCCGTCCCAAAAGGACGTATGCCGCTCACAAATAAGTTTTGGTATTCGCTCCGGACTGATCACCAGCACAGCGCGCGTTTCATTATATGGCGTCCAATGGGAGAAAGTCGGCGTCGCCACAACTGGCCAGTGCTGATCGTCCCGGGAATACTTAAGCTTTGATTGCCCTGAGTGAATTACGACGGAGTCGATACCGAGGGATGATAATGCCGCACCCCATGCTGACTGAAGACGGGTTACATGGCTTTTATGCAGCGCTTTCCAATCGTTATCGGTGGCGGGCATGACCGGCAGCCCCCGGGCGCATTGGGCCGAAATAACCGCTGGAATCGATGAACTAATTAGACTGGCAGCCATAAAAACCCCTCCCGGGCAAGCAGGTGATAACCCCATGATATGCCAATATTATTGCTAACAGGGAACTATTACTACCAAATTTTCCTAAAGATTCCCCCGAAAATGGCGAAATAGCTATTGGTCACCGGGAGGTCTTCGTCATGGCTTTCATAAATCAAATCCGTCTGATTACCTTAGTATGTGTTGGGCTATACGGTCTCAGCGCGTGTAATGCGTCTTTTATGAAAGCGTCACCTCGCAGTAAGACAACCTCGCTGGTTGACCTCACAACGACCGTAGACGCGGCTGGTAACGTCTCTGCAGCGTTTGACCCTAACAGCAAAAGCACACAGGTACTTCGGTTAACCACTGGCGCCCTTGCCGGTTCTGGAGTGGCCTTGCCCCCCGGAGCACTCTCCATCCCAGTCTCAATCACTGTTGGTGAGGGCGAGACCCTGGCATCGTCCGGATTTACGCAGCAACTAGGACTCGGCAGCAATGCTATCACCGCCGCGGGCCCAAGCGTAAGTTTTATCCCAAGCACGAACGTCCAAGCCAATTCTCCTTTTACCCTTTCAATTCCATTTACACACACCTCACTCACGCTTGATGACGCGACCTATAACTCAGACAACCTGGTCATCCTCTACCGCTGGATGAAGGTTAATGGCGATGATGTCAGCTATGAGATGGGAATTATTCCCCGCGATGAGGTCACTGTCTCAAGTAGCAAAGTATCTTTTGATACGACAAAATTCGGTGTTTTCCAGATTGGTATATCCGAGACAAAAATTGAGAATACCATCACGGTTCCGACTGAGGAACCGCCATCTATGAAAGCAGACGCGTCAAATCCTTTAGTCGGCGTATGGGGTCAGTGCCATGAGGAAGGTATCACACCTGCCAAAAAAGAAGCTCCCGTCAACACAACAGTCGGCAACACAACAGTCGGCAACACAACAGTCGGCAACACAACAGGCGGCTCAACTGATACGACCACCTCGGGCACGGCCACCACTGGCGGGACCACCGCTGGCGGGACTCCGATTGTGCCGAGCCCTAATGAGCTTCAGGTTCCCGCAACCTGCTCGTCAGTATCCCTTTACATGACGCCATATATCAACAAAAAGTACTACCCAGAGGGAACAATGTTCACTATGAAGCTCAGTATAAATAGCGCCCCACAAACCACAACAAACATGAATTCGTTTTCAGCAGCAAATCACGGCCAACAGACCTTGATGTTTACATTGACAAAGGGATCCAATTACTACGAAAACACGACTCTCACGGCCTGGGCTCCCGATGGATGTCACTTCGAGGACTCCTCACAGACCCCGCTCCAGGAGAGCTCAATGACCACGAAAGGATCTTCTCTGGCTCTTGCCATTGGCGCGAATATGTTAATCAACGGACCCGACTGTACTGGCAATACGAAAATCGTCTGCGACGGTAACGGCCGCGCGAGCTTAACGTCTGACAGCGCTCCTGCCGACCCACATAAAACGGGTGGCAAAGCCGGAGACGCGCCATTCGGCTATGTCAAAGACAAGTCCTATTTCGCGTACGACGTTGCTAAATTCACAAGCTCTACGTTTACGCATATCAAGCAAACCTTTGATGGCGATAATTGTACCGGCAATCTCGTGTCCACGATGACCGAAACGGGTGCATATGCGCTTCAGCCCGTTGATGTAGCCGGAACCATGCCTATCAACTTAATCAAAAACAGCAAAATAGGAACTATTTACAGCGATGCCAGTATCGCGGCTGCCAATAACGACCCCGTATCAAATGGTTGCGGATTCTCCGATTGGGTGGCGGGCACACAAAAAGACTTAGTCTCGTCCACCTCCTGCTCAAGCCCCAGAACCACCGACTACTCGCGGATAAAAATTGATGGGGGTAAAATGTATTTCTGTGATCACGGAGCAACCGCCACAGCAGGTACTGACTATGGCTCGAGCCCCGCAAACAGGGCACCCGACTGCAGTAACATCACGGTAGGTGACTTCCTGCAAAAAAATTAAATTGTCCGCGACTGATTAAAAGTCCGCGCCGATCCCAAGGTTAAGCGCCACGGAGAACCATCCCCGGCGCACGTTGACAGCCTTCTCAGCGCCGGAAAGAGATTTGTCCGCTCTACCAACATCCTCGTCATAAGACAGCTTGCCGGTTTTCTTAACTCCGTACACGCCCAGCGGCAGCGCCATGTCAGCGCCGGTTGTCAGTAGCCACCCACCCAGATACTTTTGCCAGGCTATGACTACAGGAATCTCCAGACCGTGCCCGGTGATGGTTCCACTCACAAGCTCGTCGGTTGACCCGCCGGTTTTTGCCGAACGAAATTTCGCCTGCAGGAAGTCATAGCCAAAGCCCGTATATAGGAGCAAATCACTCGTCTCACTGTGATTCCAAGTTGCTCCTCTTAGCCATCTGAATCGGTAGTGATGGGACCAAACGGATGACTCGATCGATGTCGACCCGTCAGTCCTGTCAAAATCGTCTTTGACAGGACGTTGCGGGACGAAATGATATGTGAAGTCATAGGCTGACTCGCCCCTGCCATTCAGCGGGGTGTGGTAACGCAGGCCAAATCCAACAACACTGCCCTTGATGGTGTCGCCGCTTTCCCAAATTTTCCCGGATCCCGAAGAACGGGCACCAGTATTGAAACGCATATCATTCATCCAGATCGGAAGCGCGTATGTCGGGGCCAGATGGGCCTGAAATCTGGATTTCAGCAGCGGAGGAAGCACAGGCTCTGGTGGGTCATCTTGTTGTAGCGCCAGTTCGGCTATGTCCGCCTTGGTTCTAGCGTCAGCGTCCTTATTACCGGACTTACCTTTGATGGATCCCAGATCCAGAGGCCAGACGTCCATCCCAAGCAAAATCTTTTCATTAAGACCCGCAACGAAAATAATCGCCGCCGCGTGGGACTTTGTCCTGACAATCGCCCCACAATGAATCTTTACCCGACTTTTACTGTCGCCTTTATCAGCACCCGCAACCAACGCGTTATAAATACAAACATCGCGGCCAATGACAAATCCCGTGGTGCTTCCTTGATTAAATACAGCGTAAAGGCCTGATGAATTTTTCCCTAAATGGACGATTTTAGATGGGAATTCGGGATCTCGAACCCCTGCCGCGGCCACTGCACCGGAAAACCACGCGAGCAAAAACACCGCAGAACCTTTTACCATCATGAGTTTAGTCAGTTTCATCACCAGAACCTCGTCGAAGGCATTACCGGTAAACAGTGAGTATGGAAATATTCAAAGACTTGTGCTTAACTCCATAACAGAATACTTCGGATATTATCGCAAATCCTCACCAACCAAGGAAGATCACATGCGTCAATTAGCAATTTTTGTAACCTCGGCACTTCTTACAGCCGGTACGGCCTCAACCGCCCTCGCCTTTTTCGATGGCGAGGTGTCGGTCGGACAACGCACAGGAACCTGGGCTTCGGGCGATTCGTCCAAGTCACTCAAGTCCTCAAGCGTCCAGATGGCGGGCCACCTGGACCCCATTCCACTTGTTCCGGTATCGTTTGGCCTAAGACTCATTTCAGAATCTTACAACGCGAATATCGCTGATCACGGTGTCAAAAGTTTGACATCAACAGCCATTGTCCCCGAGGTCACCGCCTGGCTGCCATTGGGCGACCTCAAACCATTCGCGCGAATTGGCTATACCCTGCTCTCCCCTTATAAAGGGACCGCGGAGTACGCGGCTGGAGGCACGAAGACAAACGCCACTGTCGTTTACAAAAGCTCCGGAGCCCGTATGACCGCAGGAATTGAGTACAGCCTTCTACCGTTGATAAGCCTTCTCGCAGCCATTGAGCATTCAACCGAGACACTCACTATGACCTCTGGCAAAGCAGGCTCAGTAGATCCAACTGCTGTCGTTAAAGACATAAAATTCACCAGCAACGCGATCTTGGTAGGCGCAAAAGTTGGCATATGATCCGCTACCGCGTCAGACGCATCCTTAAATTTCGGGACACAGAAAAAACCGCCCCGAAAGGAGCTCGTCGCAAGGCTCTGAAGCGCAATCTCAGCGTTCCGGCCAAGTTCGCACGGGTGTTTCGCATCACCGCGTCCGCTTACCGGCAGGCCGTCAAGGTCGAGAAAGAGGAAGGGCATCTTCCCCAGGGCCGTCTGCAGAATATTATCCTCGACTGGGCGCAAAAGCTACTCGGAGTCATGTCAATGGATGTCGAGATCAAAGGCGTCCCACCAGAGATGAATCGCCCTGTTTTGTTCGTGGGAAATCACTTGAGTTATGTCGATATACCGCTTTTGATGGCCTGTGTGCCCGTCGTGTTTGTCGCTAAAGAAGAAGTCTCAAAATGGCTGATCATCGGCCAGGCCAGCAAAAAAGCAGGCACTGTTTTTGTTAAACGTGAAAGTGGCAAATCAAGGGCCAACGCAGCTGAAGCGATCGCTGACGCGCTGCTGAAGCGCAAACAAAGCATCGGGATTTTCCCCTCTGGCACAACGTGCATTAGCGAAGATGTCCCCTGGCGTCACGGCGCTTTTAAACTCGCCGAGAAGCACCAGATTCCCGTTCAACCGTTTCGCATCAAGTACGAGCCCCTGCGTAAACTGGCCTATATCGAAAAAGACACGTTCGCCACGCACCTCCTTGGCCTACTGAGGCTTGAGCGGGTGAAAGCGACCATCGAGTTTGACGAGATTCGCCTGATCTCAGACCACGCGAGTGACTGCGATACTATTCGCGCCTGGACGAAAGAGCTATTCGCAGACTATCAGGCTCCTGATGAGAAATAACCTCTGGCACACCCTTTTCTGGGATCTTGACGGAACAATCACGGATCCTCGCCACGGCATCATCGACTCCTACATTCAATTTCTGAGTGAGGCAGGGCATAAGGTCCCCGCCGAGTCCGAACTGCTTTGGGTTATTGGACCGCCGCTTCGTGACTGCATGGCAACACTGCTGAATACGGCCGACAGCGCCACTATTGAGGCCGCGGTGACACGGTACCGCTATTGGTATGTTGAGCAAGGCCTCATGTATAGGGACACGCCCTACGACGGCATCAAAGAACTATTGAGCGAACTCAAGTCAGCCGGATACCGCATGTTTGTGGCCACCGCGAAAGCGCACGTCTACGCCAGGCTTATTCTGAGACACTGGGGGCTTGAGGATTTTTTCGAGGACGTTCACGGCAGCGAGCTCGATGGCACACGTTCTGACAAAGCCGCGCTGCTCTCGTGGATGACAGACCGCTATCAGATCCCGGCTAACAAGGAAATCCTTATGATTGGTGACCGCAAGCATGACGCGATCGCCGCCAAAAAAAATAACCTCTCAAGTTTGGGCGTGGGGTACGGTTATGGATCCCGTGATGAACTCACAGCCGCCGGCATTGATTATTATTGCGCGTCCATCGCGGAACTGCGCGACGCGTTGATCCGAAAATAACTCGAATTTGCGCGACGCGACTATCACCAA
>CANILH010000063.1 GCA_947468665.1 Oligoflexales bacterium
ATAAGGCTATCCCGAACGCTGGTCATCAGGTGATAGGTACCCGCGGTGTTGTAGTAGTTTTGGGAGATCTGCGTCAGTTCGTCCACTTTCAGGTAGCCGAGGGAAAAACCAATCCCGAGAGACGATGAGATACGGTAACCAAGGGCCCCAGTCATAGCCCAGGTCGCGGCCCGCTGATTTGCCGCTCTGTGGTATCGCGCGATATCGCCGACATTTGAGATCGTGTTATTTTGATCTTTCAGCTCTGTATCAATAGAGTAATAAGCGAAGCCGCCAACCAGCCCAGGAAGAACATTATCAAGCTTATTCAGAGCGCCAAAAAACGGCGCGAACGTCCCGCCACTTTCCTCTGTCCAGTCACCGCCGCCAGGTAGTGCGCTCTTATATTTCATTTTTTTATTATAAAAAGCATTCGCGGAACCAGAGATATCGTTTGACTGGGCAAAGGCGAGACCGCCCGGATTATAAACGACACCCGATGCGTCATCAGAGACCCCGACATAAGCTCCACCCATTCCCTGCGCGCGTTCACCAGTGATAACGTTATTGTAATGCTGCTGATCAGCCAAACCTTGTGAGGCCAAAACACCAACTGACAATCCAGCGACCGCTAGACCTTTGTAACCCCGAAATAATGCTTTCATCCCTGATTATCCTTTCTTCTTAGCCATAAGCGTCGCACGTCCCGCATCAAAACGATCTTTACCAACCGCGCCGATAATCTCGTCGGCGCTCATTTTACTTAAAACTTCCGCGATCGCCTTGCGACGGTCCGCAATCGCGGGGTGAGTGACATCCATCACTGTTTTATCGCTGTTTTTCTTTTTGGCCTCGGCAAGCCTGGCCAAAAACTGGTCCAGAGCCTTTGGCTCGTAACCGGCCCGGATTGCGTACTTCACGCCCTCACGGTCAGCCTCGAACTCCATTTCCTTATCGAGACCTTTTTCAAGAAGAAGCCCCATACCGGCCTTTGCGGCCTGCAAAATCCCAAGTCCGGCACCGCTGGCTGTCATCATCAGTTTAGCGAGGGCGGACCCTGTCTCATCTTCTTGAGCGACGGGACGGGCTCTCGCGCGGGAAAACTTATCGGGGCGTTTCCGGGACGCGGCCTCAGCCTCCGCTTTCTCCACGTCCTGTTTATTCATATTTTTCAGTGTTTTGAACATGTGCTGTTTGCCGACGTGGGCGCTCTCATGACCGAGAATCGCCGCAAGCTCCGCCTCATTCTGGGCACTCTTAATAGCTCCCCGTGTCACAAGTATATAACCGCCCGGGCAGGCGAACGCGTTTGGTGAGTCGGCGTCCAAAACCGCGAACATATACCGGCGATCAGGATAGTCACCGTTACTCGCCACATAACGTCCGACCTGATTGATGTATTCGGTCAAACCGGGATCAAGATACTCGCCATAAAACGCCACCAGCCGGCCGGCCATGTTCCGGCCAACCCCCACTTCCGCTTTATAGTCATCAATGAATTGCTGTTCTTCTTTGGTAAGACTTGGCCCGGTGGCATCAGCCGACTTAGTCGATGTGCAAGCACTGAGCGCGAGACAACAAGCCACAATAATTGAAACCGCCGACATTGTCCGATCCATGGACTTATCTCCGTTTAAATATCTAAAGTCAGTAAAACCCGCCCATCAAACCAAGCTTATTTCTTCCCGGACATCTTTCCCTCAATCTCTTTGGTCACAACATCTGCCTGAATACCAACTCGCCCATTCGGAATCTCATAATCTTCCATAGCGTATACCGCGTGAAGATTCGGTCTCATACTTGCTGCCAGACCAGTGTCCGAGGTATCGTCCAGCCCCCGCACACCCATGACCGCGCTTCTTGTCCTGCTGCCATCCGCAGAACTCTGACTGCGGCCGTTCTTAACAGCCTCACGCATCGCGTCATTGAGGCCTGCTTTTTCCTCCGACTTCGATTTTACGGCGAGTACACTGACGAAGCCGCTTTTGCCGTCAGTCGTTTTTACCTGCCAGTACATTCCAGAACGCTCCTGACTCGGTAAAGAATCACCCTTTTTCAATTTAACGAGGACGGCTGATGCCTTATCAGCCGCCGTATAAACTTCAACACCGTCTTTTTGGGACTCCACAATACCCGCCAAGACAGGCGAGGCGGTTAGTCCACAGATTAAGGTCAGTTTTAACAAACGCATGACTTCCTCCTGTAGGGCCCACATACGGATACTATCGGAAAATACGAAAACGCCCGGAGAATGCCTGTTTAATCTTTTGATATTGGCAAGTTATATCAGATATTTGAACTCTCGCTTGAATCACTGGGAGGCACAGCCTTCCCGCCGATTTAAATCTGGACTACCATTATAACATGACACATGAATTAATGTTTATATGTGGTGGCGCGTGGTCAGGAAAAACGTCCAGAGCTGTCAAACTGGCCGGCTCCCATCCTAATGTGGTGTGGCTCGGAACGGCTTCACCCGCTCTGCCGCTTCTCAAAGAGCGCGTACAAACGCTCCAGGCAGAGCGCCCCCGGCACTGGCAGCATATCGAATCTCCGTTTGATCTGCCTGAGGCAGTCACGAAGGCCCATCAAGAGGATACTAACTCAATCTTTGTCATAGACTCCCTCAGTCAATGGATCAGTAACGAGATCGCAAAAAAATCCAGCCGCATGGACGACCGACAATTACTGGATACCATGAATCGTGACATCGACGACTGCGTTAACGCTATCACCAACTGCCTGGCAAAGCGCCCCGTCATCATTGTATCCGCCGATTTTGGCCAGTCGATGCCACCACAAATCGCTGCCGACCGGACGCTCCGCATGTGCGTTGGAGGATCAAACACCCGATTCGCAATGATTTCAGACAGAATGGAAGTCGTTATGGCGGGAGTTGTTATTTACCATAAATCTAACCAAAGTCCCAAGTCGTGACGGCCGGTTGAGAATCGGTCGCAAATTCAGAATTAATGCGCCGGGAGAACCTGCCGAATAACTCCTAACAATAACCGAGAAAGGAGCGCCCATGTCACATCCAGAAAAAACGTCAAAATCAGCCCTTGAGTCCGGCCCGCGCGCCACCAGGATGGCTCCTCCCGATGACATTAAAATTAACGCGCGCACACTTGGTACCAGACTGTCATTTGACATTCATGTCGCCAACGTCTCGCGTAGCGGCCTGCTTCTTGAGTGGAAAAATCAAAAACACTCACTTCCATTTATCGAAAACACACTGATTGAAATCGAGGTAACTGCCCAGCTCAAGGGCGAACAAAGACGCGTAAGCTGTATGGGAAAAGTCGTAAGAAAAATCAACAGCGAGGCCAACGCCCAGTATGGCGTCAGAATGATTCACAACGAAGACCATGATCACATCGAGTGGCTGACAATTGTTACCATGTTTGAGAAAACACTCCCCCACCTATAAGTCAATGACTGTTACCCCCGCCCCCCAGGGAGACTGGAAATATTATGAGCGGCGAAAAAAACTCCAAACTGCCTAATAAGGTCGCCGTTATTGACGGTGATTCTCCGATGGCAAATATCACCGCAAAGCTTCTCCTAGATATGGGAATTCCAAACGTCGATATATTTCTAGGGGCTGACTTGGGGTATGCCGCTATCCGCGATGTACAGTGCGACGCGGCGTTGATTGACTGGAAGCTCAGGGGCTCGTCCTCTGGCCTCACGAATAGCTGGTGAGGAAATGTCCGTCGCGAAGATGATCAATAATCTCGGAGTCAATCTCGCGCGTCAGGGGCAGTATGAGAAAGCAAGCAAATACTACCTCATGAGTTTCGCGTTTGTCGCAACTCAAGATCTTCAAACCCGCGTCAGCTTCAATCTTGGACTTGACTTCAAAAAATGGGGGAAGCTGCCCCAGGCAAAATACTGGCTGGAAAAATCAAGAGACAGCTCTATGGGAACATTTACAAAAACGGAGCGCCATCTCGCGGAACTCGTAAACATAGTGGCAGTTGCTGGACTTGGTGAACCAAGCCCCACACCGTCACCGGCTAAAATATTCATTCGGGACACCCCCCCAGCTGAGGACCTAAGTTTTCTGGAGGAGGAAAGCGTTTCCATTGTCCCCATGGGACAGGGTCCGACGGCCAGTGCCAGTGCCAGAGCCATCGCCCAAGCTAAAGCGCTGCAAAACATGACCTCAGATATCGACAGCATCGTTGATTTCGACGATTCATTGGTATTTGACGATCAGATTTAATTTTAATTGCCAACTCGCCAAAGACTTCGTAGTCTTCCCCAAAAGCTACTACGAAGGGGCTCCACATGCGTTTAACGTCTCATATTATCGTTTTAAATTTACTTTTTATGATCGAGGCACCGATTTCGGCTGCTCAGCAGTCGGATGAGACTCCCGACAAAACGTTTGCGGCAGACATCAAACATTGCCACGACGGCGACACCTGTCACATCGTCGCCGAGAACGGAATGTGGTTTAATGCCCGCCTTGCCGGTATTGATGCTCCAGAAGTAGGCCGTTATGGCAAGAAAAAAAGCGGAGGCCAGCCCCTTGGCGACGAGTCGCGTGATGCTCTTTCGGAACTGGTCGTAGGTAAAAAAGGCATCACAATCCGTCAGGTGGATCTTGACCCATACAATCGACCGGTTATTGAGATATTTATTGGCGACTCTTGCGCCAATCTGAAATTACTTGAGCTTGGAATGGCCGAGCGATATCATGGCAAAACAAAGCGCATCGACAAATCAAAATACGACGCCGCTGAGGACAAGGCCAAAAGCTCAAAACTTGGTATTTGGTCCATCAAAAATTACGAGTCACCAAGCGCGTGGCGACACGGGGACAAAAAATGACATCCAAAAAATTAACGCGAGTAAGTAAAAATTCCGGAACGATTGATTCAGGGCGCGCGGCCGCCACGTCCCGCTCATCTTTAATCATGAAGTGCCCCACCTGCGGAATCCAAACCGTGTACTCAAACGCAAACCAATGCCGGCCCTTTTGTTCGCGTAACTGCAAGGTCAATGACCTTGCGGCCTGGGCCAGCGACGAGTACCGCGTCCCTGAAAGCAACCCTGCCGGGCGGCAACCTGTTGACGACTTTGATAATGGTCAGAACCATGAGCAAGAGTAAGAGATGAACAGCAGAATAGATGAGAATGATCAGGACCAATCCCCGTGGGATCCCTGATGTCAGGATTTTTCTATAACCACCGTGTGCCATATGGTATCAGCGCGTCTCCCGTCTGAGGTAATAGCTTCCAAAACAACCGCGCCATGATCCCTGAAAACCCCGGCAATCACCTCAGGCTCGATACTTGTATACAGCCGACCATCTGCCTCCCGAGGCTCCGACTCTCGGGACGGCCTGACGCTGCAAATAAGCCGCCCACCTACCCGCAAGACCCTCAACATATTGAAGGCAGCAGGCGCAATCTCGCCGACCGGCAGATGCATCAGCACAGCGGTACAAAGAACATTATCAACACTGACGCTGCTAATTTTAGCTAATAGAGGCAAAGAATCTTGCGTAAAGGGCACCCCTGGATTAGCCAGTCTTGCGGAATTCAACAGCCCTATCGACGCATCCACACCTTGAGTTTTGTAACCGTTGTTCCATAACCAGCTCACGTCACGACCGCTTCCTGAGCCAATATCAAGAACTACCGACCCATGAGTAAACCATTTCGAAACGAGCTGACGGACTACCACTGGAGTCTGGTGCGTCCACTCCGCTACATACGTCGAGGCGAAGTCGTCATATTGCTTAATTGTCCGCTCATCCAAAACAAACCCTCCATCACGCAATTCGGAGCAAAAACGCTCGTGGTCATTCGCCGAGATCCTTCGCCTTCGGCTCAGGACACGTCGCTGGCGCGAAAGCGCCAGCGACTAGTTAACCATGCTTCGCAAGCGCCTGCAAAATAAATCCACAACAAAATTCGTCACTAATTATGGTCATTTTAGTCCGTAAAGTCGCTTGATTATAGAAGAACTTCACAAGTAGACTCTCAGATGACGAATAGCGTCTCAGTCTAACAGCGGAACCAATTTAAAGAGTCCCATATGAAATTGACCACATACAAAAACCTGGGATTTTCGATGGTAGAGCTCATGGTGACTGTCGCTATCAGCGGCATTCTCGCTCTCAGCATTAATTCGGTTTATAGCAATTACATCCAGCAGAAATACGCGATCGAGTCTAAGGCCGCCGCGTTGGCTGATATTGATACGGCGTCGAAATTCCTCAGGGTAAATTTACCCTACGTCATTTATAATACGACTGGGCCAGATGGGACTACGGACTTACCGCCTAACTGGTGGGACTGTACCACAAATTCAAATATGTGCGTTCTCTCAGCTTACTTGACCGCCACTCACAATGCCGATGACGCTTTCACCCAGATTAGATCCGCCCAATGTCAATCGATTACCGACCCTGCCATAAAGGCCTCTAGTATTAATACCTTCGCTGTAGACCAGACAAATCAAGGCGATTGCACAAAATGCCCCACAGGCATGATGCCGGTGGTGTACATCACATCTTTCAGCAACGTATCCAATAAATTTACCGCCAACGGGTCTGCCATCGCATTTCCTTCGATAGTTAATAAAATCCAAGCCGGCACCATTGCGACTGGCCTTTGTTTTAACCACGCGGGCTACCAATATAATAACGGCACAGCAGCCGCCCCAATCAATATTACGCGATACGACCGCTGGACCATCACCCTTATCGCGGTTTATCTAAAGGCCCCCATTCCCCCAAACGCGACTGGCGCCCAAGTCGACAATTTATTGGCAAAGATCACTGAACGCATTATGGTCTCGCCATCGAGTCAACTTGGCACAGATCTCAACTACATCCCCTACCGCTGAGGCCTGAATTGACCCTTGATCAAACGCATCAAAAACTCGAGTGGACCTTACTTACAACGCGACTCGCGGATCTCGCTCAGACCGACGAGGCGCAGGCAAACTGCCGCGCGTTGACTCCAAGCCGCTCTCGCGACGAAATCATTCTTCGATGGGCAGACGTCACGTCGTTACGCGACCTCGCGAGAGGCGGTTACAAATCCCCTGTCGGTTCTCTTAAAGTCCCGCGTCAGGTGTTCAAGGGCGCTGAAAAGGGACAACTCCTGGAAGGTACAGACTTCAGGATTGTCCTGGACGTACTGATGTCCACCAAGAGAGTGCTCGCCTTCGCCGGATCTTTCGCAGCGAAGTCACTGGTTCTTTCACGCGTCAGAACGGTGCTTCAGCCATTGACGAGACTGCTCCTGGACATCGAGAAAACCGTTGGGCCAGACGGACAGTTACTTGACGACGCGTCGCCTGAACTTGCGGCCATCCGCTCTCAAAAAACATCGCTTCGCAAGCGAATAGAAGAAACCATCCAAAGAATAACCCACGAGCAAGGCGTCATGGAGTATCTTCAAGACGATTTTTATACCGTGCGTCACGAAAAATATGTCATACCGATGCGCCTCGACGGACGCGGCCGGATCAAAGGCTTAATCGTTGACACCTCAGCCTCTGGTCAGACTCTTTTCCTGGAACCAACAGCCATCGCCGGAATGAATCATGATTTACAAGAACTCGATGTGGCCGAGAAGCTCGAGATCATCAGGATCTTCAGGGAGCTCAGCGCCCACGTCGCCCGGGAACTGGATGGACTCAGGTCTAATTACGCCGAACTCATTGAGCTTGATACCCTTACCGCCGAAGCAGTTTTGGCGGTAGCGATCGATGCTGGTTCCGTCGAATTATCTGACGAGCCATGCCTGTCGCTCATTGAGGCCCGGCACCCACTCATCAAAACCGCATCCGGAAAAACAGCGGAGCCCAACACGATTATTCTGGAGACCTCAGGTGATAAAAACCAAAAGGTTCTGATAGTTTCCGGTCCAAACGCCGGCGGCAAAACTGTTGTTTTGAAGACAACGGGACTTCTTCACCTGATGGCACGGGCAGGACTGCTCATTCCAGCTGAACCAAAATCAAAAATGTATTTATTTGACTCCATACATCTTGAGATGGGGGACAGCCAGAGCATCTCCACCAACCTGTCGACATTCAGCGGCCACCTTCTTGGACTAAAGCCGGTGATCGAGTCAGCGACAAGCCGCGATCTCATTTTGCTCGATGAACTGGCCACAGGCACAGAGCCTCAGACAGGATCAGCCATCGCCCGAGCAGTACTGGAACACTTGGCGGATAACCAAATAACAACCATCGCCACAACGCATTACGACAACCTCAAAACACTTGCCCTGAGTGATCATCGCTATCGCAATGCATCGATGGAGTACGCGGAGGCGACGTACACGCCGACTTACCGCCTCATACTGGATGTCCCGGGGCAAAGCTATGGACTGGAACTCGCGACTCAAATGGGGCTTCCCGCGAACCTTGTGGCTCGCGCGCGTACGCTTCGCGGCATGGGACACTCTGCCATGGACGATGCAGTCTCAGCACTGCAGGCGGCGCGTATTCAGTCAGAGACCCTTAAACGCCAGCTCGATAAGGAACTGCTTGAGGCCGAAGCCGCCAAAGCCAGATGGCAAAACGAATGTAAACTACTTGAGGATCAAAGGGCTAAGGCTTCCCGCAGCGTGGCTGCGAAGCTTGAGAACGAGGTAGACTCTTTACGAAGCGAGTTCGAGGACAAAGCCAAAGAACTTCGCACAGCGGTAAAGGAAGTACGGGCCGGCGCGACTGACCCCAAGCTCGCTTACGAGAAAAAACGCGACATGGAATCAGCACTCCGCGACATAGAGACAAGTGTATCACGCATGGCAACCGCGGGAATCCAGGTTGAGCTTCCAGGCGTCGCACTTACTCCGCAGGATCTTCGTGAGGGACTTAATGTTTTTGTCCTGCCGCTAAAACGCGAAGGAATTATCGCCAAGATTGGTGCCACACCATCTGACGCCATTGAAGTTCAAGTCGGGATCGTCAAAGTCAGGGTCGGTATCCTCGATCTGCGAAAAACCAGGTCTTCCGAATCAAAAAGTGGCCCATCTGGACCATTTAAACGCTAATTTATTCAACTCGGGAAGCTTCCAAAAATCCCAAAACGAGCCGGGCCCCCCCAAGGTTCCAAACCATCCCTTGTAAATGTGTTAACACACTAACGGAAGCCCTGAGCTCATCTCAATTAATGTTTAACCTTGATATGAGTGACCTCCTGGCGCGCCGAGGGGGTTTTAGGAAGGCTCACCTTCAGGATGCCGTCCTTGAACGTAGCCTCGATATTCCCTCTCTCCACATCACAAGGTAACGTGACACCCCGCTCAAATGAACCGAAACGTCGTTCGGACCGAAATACATTGCGGGACTCCTCCTTATGGCACTCCTCCTTTTTTCCGGAGAGCCACAACATGCCATTGCGAAGCTCGACCTTAATGTCTTTCTCGTCCACCCCAGCAAGCTCGGCGGTCACCTCAATGCTTTTTTCCGTCTCAGCCACGTCAACCCGTGGCGCGAGATAGTCCTCCGACGACGATACTGACAGTGGCTCACCCATCATGGCGTCGACTAACCGCTCATAATCCCGGAATAGATCCCGACCAATTCCCCGAGACATCGACCGGGGGAAAATAGACGACGTAGCAGGAACCAATTCATTTCTCATAACGGCACTCCTTTAATGGTATTTTGATCGAGCGATAATTCACGCGATACGCAGGAGCTGCAACTTCAGTGCCAGCACGGGAGTTGCGTATGGTGAGGAAACTGCGGTTCATTCACCCGGAGTGGCTGCAGTGGGCACAGCGCTAAAACACTCACGCGGCGCGAAACGCTGGATTCCGTCCCATCTGACACCGAAACATCCATCAGACAGTCCCACTCAACAAGCCGAACTTCTCAAGTCGGTAACGAAGAGTATGCCGCGTAACGTGCAGCAAGCGGGCGGCCTTCGTCTGATTAAATCGCGAACGTTCGAGAGCCTGAACGAGCATGCTTTTCTCGAGATCCTCTAGATCTATGCCGCCAGTCGGCAATAAAAATATTTCTTTAGACGAAGCGAGACGCGAGGCCCCTGCCAAAGCAACCGTCGAACTCACGGGATGAGATAGTGCGCCAGATCCAGGACTTTGCAAATACCCGGCGTCATGACTCGATGCCCGTGACTCAATAGCCTCTAACTCAAGCATGTCAGGGGTAATAAGTCTTGGCTGGTGGAAGATCAGCGTTCTTTGCAATATATTTTTCAGCTCACGGACATTTCCAGGCCATGAACATTTCGCCAAATCATACATAGCATCCGTTGACACCTCTGGCTTCGCGACACCAAGGGCGGCAGATGTTTTTGTCAGCAAAAAATCTACTAAGGCCGGTATGTCGCCCCTTCGATCTCTTAGCGGAGGGACCACAATCGGCACGACATTAAGCCTGTAGAACAAATCCGCCCGAAACGAGCCGTTATGAATTTCCTCCTCCAAATGCCGATGAGTAGCGGCTACGATTCTACCTAAAAAATCAATATCCCTTGTCCCACCAACACGTTTAAATCGTCGGCACTCCATCACCCTAAGTAGCTTCGCCTGAAGCTTTGCCGGCATTTCCCCAATCTCGTCCAGGAATACCGTCCCCCGGCCCGCGATCTCGAACAGACCAAGCTTACGTTCCTTAGCGTCAGTAAAGGCGCCCTTTTCATAGCCGAACAACTCACTCTCGAGAAGATTCTCGGGAATGCTCGCGCAGTTAATCTCTACAAATGGATCAGCAGGATGATCAGACCACTCATGAATCGCGCGCGCAGCAAGCTCTTTACCAGATCCGCTCTCACCGTGAATAAAAACTGTGTCTGCCTTACTCTCCGCGACGCGGCGGATAATTTTCTTCAGCCTGGTCATGGCCTCAGAGTCCCCGATAATCGCAAAGTTTTGACTTGGCGACACTTCCTGTTCTATGTGACGTGATGTGTTTTGCATAAAATGCTCCTGTGTGGTTCATGTGCGCGGAGATTATTACAGCACACATCCGGTCTTGTCCACATTTCGCGACGAAAATGGAATGACGATTGCATAAATAAATTTGTGCGACGCTTGTGAATGTCTCACTCGTGAAACCGCATTTTTGATTCTAACAATTTCTAAAGGAGACCAGCTATGTACGCAGCAAAAGGAAACAGGGTAAAATCCACTAGAGCGTCCGGGCAATGCGCGGATCACGACTATGACCTTGTGCAAGAATTAGGACATCGACTCGATGCGGTCTGGCATTATGACGAACACATAGCGAACGCGAAAGGTCATGACGTGATTAATGCTTATTGGACAGACGTCAAAAAACAAGATGAGGACAACATAAAACGGCTCAAGATGATGATTCACGACGAGATCGAGAAGGGTTGTTTTTGACTATCTGACCACAAGCGGAGCACCTCTGTGGGTGTCGGGAATCTGATCACCCATACGTGTTCCGCACACTTTATACCCTGACACCGTCTGTGTATTCAGCGGGTTACCCTCGCTTAACGTGCGGCATATTAATTGCTACCCGAACTATAGCGTGGCCTTTTTTGGCACTGCTGTGGAAGTCGTTAATGCCTGGGAGTAAATCATGCTGAGTCGTCACGGTCGTTCATCTAGAGTTATTATGTTTATGTCGATTTCGGGGCTCCTTGCCACTGGCTGCAACCCATTTTCGAAAGACAACAATAACAACAATAATAATAACAACGCGATTCTACCGCAACGAGTCGCTCCTTCTGACGGCGTTCGTTGGTTGTTGCCAGAAGATCCTGCGTGCCTCGACGGCAAATCGTCAGCAACTCTGTCGCAAGTCACTATTTATGAATGGGACGGCACACAAGCGCATGAAAAACAGGTCGCCATGAGCAGTAAAAACGATTCTGATTATGGATTTCAAACCAAGAACATCTTTTTCTCTATGCTCGGTTATGAGAAAAACCAGACCTGCACCTACGATACCGATGGACTGAATTGCGAAGACGACAAGACGCAAAACAACAAATCTGAACAAGAACTGAGAATTTGCCACGCCGATGGCTGGTACAACCGTGACTCAGTTGAGGCGATGACACTTACCGCCGAGTACTTTACTGAATTGTCCTACGACTTTTACAATTCCATCGTAGGAAATAAACCCGGAATTGTTAAGTCTGTTATCGTCTCGCAGCCGCGTTTGAAAATGCACATCACAAGAACATCAGACAAAAAAGTTATCGACATGTACGAAACCGATAACGCCGCGTTCACCGCGACCTCTTCGGATAGCCTGGGAAAGATCGGGGTATTCATGGTTCACCCAACGTCCGTCAAATCGTTTGACAAGGGCGGCGTCAATCTCTGGGAGGTGCCGTTTGTCATGCACCACGAGTTCGGTCATCACGTATTCAGACATTATCTGGGATCAACCGCAGACTCCATTGGGTTGACGTTAAGCGACACTGGCTCTATCGATGGTATTTTACCCCGGCCTAAGACCCGATCAAAAAACGATCTCAACCTGACGGATAGCACTAAGTTGGCTCAGGACGCCGCGGATGGTATCAACGAGACGTTTGCCGATTTGTTTGCCTACTTCACCGATAACGGCGTAAAGGATCAGTTAAAAGGAGTTGAGTGCCTGGACACCATTCGCGACCCCTCAAGTCCGGTCTATGCCGATGGCAAAAAGAAGGGCATGGATTCAGCGAGCATTGAAATGTACGAGGGCCGTAAAGACGCCGGCACAGCCAAAGGCTGCGCGACACCAAACTTTGATGACTCCCATGACATTGCGGCCGCTCTCGGCCAGCCAATCGCGCAATTTATTGAAATGTCTTTCCCGAATGTGGACGCAAAAACAAGAGCAC
>CANILH010000064.1 GCA_947468665.1 Oligoflexales bacterium
CTCTGCATTGCCATTGCCTCAGGTGCAGAAGATCGCCGGACATAAAGACGTAGGCACAACAATGCGTTATGTCCACGTGGATGGCATCGAAAACACGGGGTCTCGTCAGTGGTCAAGGGACAAGCGAAAGGGCCTCCAGGAGGCAAGGATCAATCCCACGCCTGCTCTTGTCCCAGAAGTGTTACCGGCAGTTGAGTCAGTTGCCGAGCCCGCACCGATCCGTTTTTTGAGATTAGTGAATTCACCAGCCATTTAGATTTCTGCTACATTTTCAAAATCAAACTGTAGCAAAAATCCCGAACCGGCCCTAAAGCCGATCCGGGATTTGTTCTTCTCTCGAAAGACGACGATTCTGAAGTCGTCATCTTTTTTCGTCATCGTGGCACTTCTGGGAGTCTTAAGTCCCTGAAATCACAGGCAGAAAACTACATCATCCCGCCCATGCCGCCCATGCCGCCCATGCCGCCCATGCCGCCGCTTGGTGCGTCATCTTTATCTTTTGGCTTCTCAGCGATCATCGCTTCTGTTGTAAGAAGGAGTCCTGCTACGGATGCCGCGTTGATAAGAGCGGTTTTGGTGACTTTAGTCGGGTCGATAACACCGGCTTTGTAGAGATCTTCGTAGGTCTCTGTGAGGGCGTTAAAGCCTTCGCCGCCTGTGCATTTCTTCACGCGGTCAACCACAACAGCTGGCTCAAGGCCGGCGTTGAGGGAGATCTGGCGAAGGGGTTCTTCAATTGCGCGGCGGATGATGGATACGCCGAACATTTGCTCAGGTGTGAGCTTGATTTTGTCGAGAGCATGCTGAGCGCGGATGAAGGCTGTTCCGCCGCCTGGGACGATGCCAGACTCAACTGCTGCGCGTGTAGAGTTAAGAGCGTCTTCTACGCGGGCTTTTTTCTCTTTCATTTCTGTCTCAGTGGCTGCGCCAACTTTAACAACCGCTACGCCACCAACAAGTTTCGCGAGGCGTTCTTGTAGTTTTTCTTTGTCGTAGTCAGATGAGGTGTTTTCGATTTCAGCGCGGATTTGCTTAACGCGGCCCTCGATCTTAGCCTTGTTGCCTTGGCCGTCGACGATGGTGGTGTTGTCTTTTGAGACGGAAACGCGTTTAGCGCGGCCGAGTTGCTCAAGAGTCATGGACTCAAGTTTGTGGCCGAGGTCTTCAGAGACAACCATGCCGCCTGTCAGAGTCGCGATGTCTTCTAACATGGCTTTGCGGCGGTCGCCGAAGCCAGGTGCTTTAACAGCAACGCACTTGAGTGTACCGCGGAGACGGTTCACAACGAGTGTCGCTAGGGCTTCGCCATCAAGATCCTCAGAGATGATCATGAACGGACGGCCTGTTTGAGCGATTTTCTCAAGAATCGGGAGAAGCTCTTTCATGTTGCTGATCTTCTTCTCGTTGATGAGGATCATGCAATCTTCGTAGTTAGCTTCCATACGCTCAGCGTCGGTTACGAAGTAAGGAGAAAGGTAGCCGCGATCAAACTGCATACCTTCTGTGAACTCAAGAGTTGTTTCCATACCTTTAGCTTCATCAACAGTGATAACGCCGTCACGGCCGACTTTGTCCATCGCATCCGCGAGGATTTGGCCGATTTCCATGTCGTTGTTAGCGGAGATCGCGCCAACTTGGGCGATTTCGTCACGGTTTTTGGTCGGACGGGAGATTTTATCGAGTTCAGCGATAAGTGTCTGAACAGCGACGTCAATACCGCGTTTCAGTTCCATTGGGTTGTGAGCGGCAGAAACAAGTTTCGCGCCTTCACGGTAGATTGCCTGAGCAAGAACAGTTGCGGTAGTTGTACCGTCGCCAGCGATGTCAGACGTCCTGGAAGCGACTTCTTTTACCATCTGAGCGCCCATGTTCTCGAAGCGATCCTCAAGCTCGATCTCTTTAGCGACGGAAACGCCGTCTTTAGTGATCGTTGGGGAGCCGTAGCTTTTTTCGATTACAACGTTACGTCCTTTTGGACCAAGGGTGACTTTAACTGCGTCGGCTAGTGTGTTGACGCCTCTAAGGATTTTGCGGCGGGACTCTTCACCGAAATTAATGACTTTAGCTGACATTGAATGTCTCCTGAAATTGAGGTTAAGTTTTAAACGTTACGAGGATCCTAAGATTACTCGATGATGCCGAGGATATCGCCTTCAGTGAGGATCAGGTGCTCAGCGCCGTCCATCTTCACTTCAGAGCCCGAGTACTTGCTGAACAGAACGCGGTCGCCGGCTTTGACTTCAAGTTTACGGACAGTGCCGTTCTCAAGAACTTTACCGTTACCAACAGCAATCACTTTGCCTTCCATTGGTTTTTCTTTAGCGTTGTCAGGGATGATAATTCCGCCAACGGTTTTTTCTTCGCCTTCAAGGCGCTTAACAAGGATACGGTCGTGCAATGGTCTGATTTTCATTTGAAGAACTCCCCTATAAAGAAAATCGTTAATAAATAAATGACTTCGATCACGCTTGGTAAGGTAATCACCACTGGGAAGTTGTCAAGGGCAGAGGGCAAAAAAAAATACCCGCGGGTGCTGCACGAAGTGCTTATTCCGTGGGCATTTGAGGGTGGTGGGTCTTAAGCTTTGATGGTTGGGCGTCCATCAGTAGAGATAGATTTGCGGGAGACGTAGCTTGGTTCGCCCCATGAACTCATAATTTCTTTTACAAAGTATGAGCGCGCCCTTATGGGTGTGGTATTTTCATTAAAATCCAGCTCAAAGCACGGATGAGTGGCTTCCCTGCCTACAACCACAATACTCAGCTGGTATGTGTCGTGACGGTCGTCCTGGGCAACATAGACATGCTCAATGGCAGACCAGTTAAATTTATGAACCTTAAATCTCGTTGCGATCTCAATGCCGTCTTTGGTGACGCTGACATAGCGTAGGCTTCTGATATAGCCCACCAGGATTGCGGCCCAGGGACTTATCACCAGTAACGAGAAGGAAGAGAGGATGACAATTGGATTGTTAAGGATCTGGTATTGTTGGGATAGTCTCGCCATACCGAGGAATGCGATGCATCCGACCAAGCCAAGGGTCGCCGCTCTGACCATCCGGCGCGGGAAGGCGATAAAGCGTTTACCTCCCCCAGGCAGAGTGTCTGTAAAGTAAAAATTCTCTCGGTCCTCGCTCTGGCGCCGGGCTAAGTATTGCAGGAGGTCATGGTCCTCGCGGTCTATTTTGGCGACATGCTCCCAGATCCGGGCCTCTTGCTGAAACTGGCCTGCAACCTCAAAAAGTCTAGCGCGAAGTTTGAGGGCCTCAATGTTGCGAGGTCCCATAGAAAGTAGCCCGTCGAGAGCCTGATGGGCACCCTGGAGATCTCCAGATTCAGCGATATTTAGAATTTGAGATACGTTTTTCATGACCCTTAAATCGGCTCTTTTAAGAGAAACTGAAGTCGGGATATGGGCGGTGATTGTTTTGTGGGGGTAACATATTGATTTTATATGTTATATTTTTAAAGTCTATAAAATAACTATACAATGATGCTTAAAAATGTTAATTGCGGGCCTCTACAATAGGGAGCCGTTTTTATGGGCAGTCATGAGTCAAATGAGGACACCAATATTTCACCTGATGCGCGAGCCTCAAACGGCGCAGCGTCGATGCCCGCCGCTCAAGTAGGCACGTCTATTTCCACGCGAGTTCCTGAGATTCTTGCTCCTGTCGGTGGGCGTGAGCAGTTTTTCGCCGCGCTCAACGCTGGGGCTGACGCCGTATTTCTTGGACTGAAGCAGTTTAATGCCCGAGCCCGGGCCGAGAATTTCACCATTGAGGATCTACAAAGCCTCGTTCCTCTCGCTCATCGCTATGGGATGAAGGTTTTAGTGACGCTCAATATTCTTATCAAAGATATTGAGCTTGAGGAATTGATCCGCACACTCGCTGAGCTTGAGGATGTGGGTGTGAACGCTATTATCGTGCAAGACCTCGGAGTGGCAAAAATCGCCAGAGAAAACTTCCCTGGGCTTCGCCTTCACGCGTCCACACAAATGGCCGTGCATAACCTTGCAGGCGTGAGAGAGGCCATGTCTTATGGCTTTAAGCGTGTCGTCCTGGCCCGTGAATTGACAGCCGAGGAGATCAAACGCATCCGCCGCGGCACGTCTCAGGAGCAAATTGAGCTTGAGGTTTTCTGCCACGGTAGTCTTTGCTATAGCTACAGTGGATTGTGCTTTTTTAGTGGTGCCGCCGACGCCCGCAGCGGTAATCGCGGTGAGTGCGCATATACATGTCGTGAACCATACAAGGTCATCAGTGAGCCCGGGCAGGGTTTTCTGTTTTCCATGCGGGATCTTGACACCTCTCATAAGCTTAATCACATGGTCGCCGCGGGCGTGGATACCCTTAAAATAGAGGGTCGCAAAAAAGACGCTCAGTACGTCACAAGCGTCGTGCGTCTATATCGCAAAAAACTCGACGAACTCTACGGTCGCTCAACGATTCGTGATAATGCTCCACCCATGGCTAAAGTTGCTCTGGGTACGGAAGCGGCTATAAGAAAAGACCTTCAGCTGTCCTTTCAGCGGCAGACCACAAGCTTCTTTTTCGAGGGGCGATACCACGAGAATGTTATTGATCTCAATAACCCGACCCATAACGGCATCAGAATCGGTCTCATCGAGTCCGTGGAAGGTGATGTGATGTCGGTCTGTCTGGAAGATGACGTCGAGAAGTTTGACGGTCTTAAAGTCCTGGCAGCCAAAAAACTCTATCATGCCCGTCCCCAGGATGGCGACGATGTGGAGGGATCTAGTCAGGGTCTTGAGCGTCGTTACGATAACCGGGAACTTGCGTTCTCGCTTCGTGAGATGTCATTCAAAGGCCGGAAGATATACGAGGCAAACCGCGGCATGATCGTCGAGATTGAGTTCCCGCGGGGAGAGGCGAGTCCATCCGCTGGTGATGTGCTCTTTAAGTCCCGCAGTGACGAACTCCGTCGCCGCGTGGATCAGATGGTAGGCGTTCCGGTTGACGCGAGACTGCGTCCGATGATTCCAGTGCTTGCTGAGATTTCGGCATCCGCTCTCTCAGATGGCGGCATGCGTCTTGGGATTATTATCGGACGCGGTGGCGAGGTGATCGCCGATGGCGGTATATTATTTGAGACCGCTGACGAACGTCAAAAAGGTGATCTGATCAGCGATCTCAAAGACGTGTTTCACTTGTTTGGTGATCAGGGCGTCTACGTCGAGGAGTTTACGTTTATTCTTGATAAGAATTTCTTCATCCCGAAAAGCAAGCTCAAAGAATTGAAAAGGCAGGTAGAGCAGGGGCTCGCCGAGGCCGCCACCAATGTTTGTCTGAGGCATATGGATGATGCTCTGGCGTCTGTCGCCAATGGTGTCGCGCCACTCCCTGCCGCTGACAGGGCCCGTTACACGCTGAAAATTGATCGGGCCGGGTATCTTCCCTGGATTCAGTCGCTTATTAAGGACGGCGTCGAGATTGCGGACGTGATCTTTGAACCGAAGAAAATGTTTTTGCCGGACGTCAAGCCAGAGTCTTTTTTATCGAAATTAAATGAATTCAAATCCGTTACAGGAGTTAATATTCGTCTCGCCGTTCCTACTGTTGTCAGGGCCTGGGATGAGCCGGTTCTTAAAGTTTGGTTTAAGGCGGCGTTTGACGCTGGTGTTCAGTCTTATGAAGTAGGGAATCCCGGCGCAATCGGACTTTTGAGAGAATGGGGCCTGCCGCTCACTGACGTCACGGCGGATTTTACCCTTTACGGTATGAACCGTGAGGCCATCAAACACTGGCGTGACGAAGGTATTAGGGAGATCTCCCTCAGTATTGAAGACGATGCTGAGGATATTGGCTCTCTGCTTGAGCACTGGCCGTCAGGCATCAAACCTCAGGCGATTTTATATAAAGACACACCGCTATTTGTCGCTGAGGCATGCTCGTTGACAGCTCTTCACAATGGTTGTCCAACCAGTAAAGTTTGTGGATACCGGACTCTTGAGATTGAAAACAGTAAAGGCGAGCGTTTTTTTGTGGCTCATGAGGGCTGTAAATCTATTGTTTACGGCAAAGACGCTTATGCTATTTCCGGTCAACGTCAGCGTCTGATGGATTTTGGCGTTGAGTCTTTCAGGATTGATTTTTTGACGCGCGATTATGACCAGCAGGCTCTTTCTGCCATTGTTATGGCAGTCACCCGGGATGAGACGATTCCGGGAACCCACACTGCCAACTTCCTGGGGAGGCTTAAGTGACCAACGCTCCTGTAGAATTAATTCAGGCCCGTATCGCCAATCCTGGCTGGACTCCCGGCCGTAAAGACATGCGCGATTTACTTACCGCCTGGAGATCTCTTGAAGACGCGGAGCGGGATGATATGCAAAAACGTCTCGCCAGACTCGACGCACCGTCTGTGAAGCGCGCCATGGAGTTATTCGCGGGGTTGGATGAACGCAGTCGCGGTGAGCTGACGCGTCCCATTATGAAGTCTTATTTTAAAGTGGTCCGGGAACTTGGTGTTGAGGACCAGTCGGCATTCCCTATGCGTTATTTTCAGGATCAGTCACCACGCGTCAGAAAATCCGTGGCCCAGGCCGTTGGGAGCTCGTGGGATGACATGGCCCATGAGTTAAAGAACTCTTTGGTGCGTCAAATATCCGAGCGCCTTCCAGAAGCCTCAGACGACAGCGAGCGAAAAGCCATGGTTGAGGCTTTGGGTAAAAGTGGTGACGCGGGCGCCTTACGCGCGTTGACCGACTTGAGACAGGCCGCTCCTGGTGTTGCCTCAAACATAACGTTACGCGCTAAGCTCACCCTGCAGCGAGATGTCCAGCGTGGAGACTCCTCTGGGGACTTTTGCCGGCCGGAGTGTCTTGACGGTCATGGAACAGTGCTGTGGTTTACTCCGGGCGTTGAGCAAGTCGCTCGTTCCCGTGAGCCGCTGCTTGGTGCTGCGATACTTGATTCTGGTGTTCTCAAAACTGAACGTGTGAAATGGGTGCAATTGGCGACAGATCCTCTTTGGCGGACAGCCGGAGTGATTGTGGCATCCTTGCCCGGACTCAGTGACGCTAAAAACGCGGCAAGTCTGGCTAAGGCTCTCGCTGCTAAAGCCAATGAAATTATCAATGCGACGTCACTAAAACAGCCTGGCCTGGTTCGGGTGAGACTTGGCCGGGATGATGGACGCACCAGAACCTTTGTCTGGGAATTCGCGGAAGCATTAAGTGGTTTTCAGTGTGGATTGATTAATGATGGACGGGACGCCCATTGGGAACTTCGGGTTGTCAGCACTTATTTGGTGCTCGTTCCCCTGAAAATTACTGACGAGCGTTTCATTTGGCGTGATGAGACCGCTGAAGGCGCCAGTGATCCGACTATCGCCGCGGCACTCGTTGAGATGGCTCGTTTAAAGGCCGACGATGTTGTTTACGATCCATTCTGCGGGTCGGCGACGGAGTTGATTCTTGCCGGTCAAAACGGCACGGGACTGCGGCTTTTTGGTTCCGATATCAATGAAAAGAGTATTTCGGCAGCTAGAATGGCTATATCGAGGTCTGGGGTCGGTATCCGCGTTGAGCGCGGTGACGCGCTGTTATTTGATAGCTGCTCATTCAGTGCAGGTCCATTCGACGCTGTAATCAGCAATCCGCCTTTTGGGATGCGAACGGTACGGGGCGGCGCCAGGGATTTGATGCAGGACTTTTTGCTCAATATTCGTAAACGTTTGAGTCGTAGCGGCAGAGTTGTTTTGATGTCGCACGCGCCAGTGTCGAGCATTCATTGGGCAGAGGCCGGTGGCCTAGTCCTGACGAGGTCAGCGCCTGTTCAGCTCGGTGCTATGCGTTGTGAGTTGCAGCGGTTTGAGATTCGAAACGAGTCTTTCAGACGTTAGTCTTCCAAACCCTTCCAGTTTTCTTCATTGCGATTGATTGTAGGAAGTTTTTTGACGTCATCGTTGGCTTTTTCTTCTTCTTTGGCGCGTTTGTCTTTATTTTTATCGAAGTCCTTGATGGCTTCCAGGCGCTGACGCTCGCGCTCGTCCTCTTCCGCTTTGGCGGCAGCTGATTTTTTTTCTTCCGCGGCTTTATCCGTTGCTTTTATCAAGGCCTCAACGCGATCTTGTTCTTTCCAGCCCTCATCGAGGGCGTTTTTATTTTGCTCCACCGATTGTTTGATCTGGTAAAAATCGCTTTCTTGGATGGTTTTTTGGTCCATGGTGGTTACGGGATCAAAACGTTGGGCGTCACGTAATTCTGGTGGAAGCTCTTCGCTGGTATTGGGTGAACTGCCCGATTCGTTGGGTGCCGAGCTCGCAGGATCGCCAACACCGCTGTTGCCGTCATTCATCTTAGTGGTCGTACAGGCGGCGACAAAGAAGAGCGGCGCCGTGATCAGGGCGGCGAATAGTATGATTGATTTATCAGAACGGGCTTTCGTCATGATTACGACCTCAACAACGACTCAAAATATCGACTGACTACTGGTAATATTGTACAGCATTCCGAGGGTGAATTAAAATAAGAGTAACAGCCTGTTTATACTGTTATTTTTAACCATGCCTGCAGGGAGCTTCCCGCTTTGAGCCACTGACAGCCAGATGGCATTGAAACAGCGTCAGGCAACGACATCCACGGTTCAACGCAATGAAACTCCGTGGGCTCATTGGTCCATGTGACGACATGCTTCATGACTTCGGGCGGACCGGATGTCAGGCGTAACTCTGAGCCGGTAGCGGACGTCAGGCTGACGGGCTCATTTGCCCGTAAGTTACTTAGGATCAGGCTTTGGAGCTCTTTTTTGGGGAGGGTCCAGGGAGCATCCCCAAGGAATTCGCTGGCTGGCAGCGGTTTTCCCGCTCCCCCTTGAGGCGTCACGGCAATAACAGTTTCTGCCGGTATTGATAGCGTCTGACTTGACGAACCAAGCGCTAAATAAGGATGCCAGCCGATGGCAACAGGCATCTCCGCGTTTTCGACGGAGTGAGGTTTAATGTGCAGGATGGTTATTTCAGATTTTAGCGATGATGGTTCCAAGGTGATGGTCATCGTGATTTTAAAATGAAAAGGATACAGACCTAGAGTTGTGTCATTGGACTGAAGTTCCAGCGTGGCCTGAGTCTCGCTTACCGCTTTGACGCTCCATGATGTCGCCCATGAAAATCCATGCAGCGGCATGGAGTAAACGGCGTCCTTGAGGCCGTATTTGTAGAGTTCGCCCTTGTGCCAAACCCGTCCGGCGAACGGAAACAGAAACGGGAGCCCTCCTCCAGGCCAGGCTGATGAACCAGGGTCGAAACCGGGTGGAAGCCAAAGCAGCTCACTGGCAGCGTGTTTAGGGGAAGTAAGTTTAAGGGACGCGACGAGCGCGCCGCGTTCAGGAAAAATGACGGCGCGCGCGTTTCCAGACTTCAGGACAATCTGGGTCACTTTTTATCCTGTGGAGTGAGAAACAGGTTGATCGACTCAATATCATCCTCAACCACAAGAATTTTAGTTTGGTTGGCCATGACCTTTGCGCTTCCTTCATTTGGGGTCTGAATATTGATTTTTGAGTCTTTTCATTCTATCAAAATAGGCTGAAATTTCAATTACGGTGCAAGCTATTGACTAGTAGTTGCTCCGCTGGATCCCGGTGGCCACGATGTAGGCACTTTCATTCCGTCGTAGGTGAGCGCTTGTCCCACGCGAACGTCTTTTAGACCCTTACGGATAAATACGATTGCGCCCTCGTGGATCGGCCAACCTCTGGGAGACTTTATGTTCATCTCGGGACCAAAGTACGCCACGACATGGCCTTTTATTTTCTGTGGGTCGTCGTTACTGATAAGGCGGTCGTTCATTTGCAGGCCCCATGCGCGACCTTTGTCAACGTAGGCCCAGGCACCACGGATCTTCGCGACCTGTGGTAATTCAGCGCGGACGAGTGAGGTCCGCTCCGTCATGATCTCTGTTTTCAGGCGACCGGAGTGGTTGAGGATAATTGACCCGTCAGGATTTGCTCCTACTGTGAGCGGTTCATTCCACTTCCAGGGGAGGGATTGACCGAAAACAGCCTCGGTGGCCCGCACGTTCATATCGAGTGCCGCGGGAAGTTTCATGGTCATTGGTGGCTTATTGTATGTGACCCTCAGGATCACCTCACGATTTGCCTTCCGCGTCGCGGAGGACTGTCCATAAAACGCTTGAATTGTAGCCATGAGCTCTGAGGCAATGGGGTTCAGGGTCGTAACGTCTGTACCCCACTGATTCGCGAGCATGAGTGCGATCGTCGAGCGGTCAATCTCATTCGGGCGCTGGCTCGCGGTCTGGTCGCGGAAGGCGACGGCGATGTCCTGGGATGGAGATGGCAAGTTGCTGAGGTTAAGTTGGCGTGTCAGTTCTGACATGGTTGGGGCAAAAAAGTCCGCGTAGTTACGTGACTTGACGGTTTCCTGCCAGCGCGCGTGTGGCACCATTTTGTGAAGTACGGTCTTGATGGTGTTCTTGGCGCTGTCAATCACAACGAGCGCGAAAAAGTCATAGTCATGGATCCTAGTCCATAGCGGGAACAAAGCGACCGGAGTTCCGACATTCGCGTTCGGTTCAGCGAGGATATCTTGCAGTGTGTAGCGCGCGCTTTCCATTGCAGGGTTAGCGGGCGCGACGCTACTGAGTGGCACTGCGTTTGGCGCGAATGTCTGTTTGAGCTGATTCATAATGTTCATCCGCGTGGCCACGGTTCTTTGCAGCGTGTCAACGTCGACGGATGGAGTTTGCCACGGGAGAATCATCACTTTCGGAAGTGGAGTCGCAGCTACCAGTTTGGTGTTATTTGATGTGACTTGTGTGGAGGCACCATTGATTATTTGTGTATTGATCGGTTGATTGCCTACAGATTGTGCAAAAATGTCGCTCCACGTCATGATGAGTGACGACAGAAAGATAAAAATTTTCGTAGTTCGTCCAGGCATGCAACATCCCAATGTTATTAAGCTCTCCAGGTTATCGGCGGCTCGGACAGAAAGCTCAATAGGGCATGCCCGGGACAGACCGGTTGACTTAACCAGACAAATTTATGGTATAGTCGTTATGGTCTTGTAAGGCAGGGGGCTACAGGGTAGCTTTTAGCTAAATACCAAGGGGTTTAGACGAGGTTTACGATCGTGTCGGGATCACTACTCACAGGGATGTCAGGGTTTTTGAGGGGGGCACGCTGGATGCTGGCTCATCCGATGATGCTTTTTTTGAGTGTGCTGCCGTTTCTTGCCGGCCTTATCGGATTTGTCCTCGGGATGGGAGTTTTTGTCCGTTACAGTGAAGGGTGGATCACCTATTTGCTTATGGGAATGTTTTCCGGCTGGAGTGATGGAACGCTGTGGCTTGTAACCTACTGGGTGGCCAAGAGCCTTTTGTTTGTCAGTATTTTGATTTTTTGTGTGGTCAGCGGGGTCGCGGTCATGGCCGCGGTGGCGTCACCCGTTAATGAATATATCTCGGTGCGTGTTGAACGTGATCTTGTGATGGATGGTCCTGAATCTGTCTCATGGCGGCGTATTCCCAAGGTGCTGGCAGGTGAGTTTCTTAAGGCTTTTGTCGTTATATTTTTGCCACTCATGCTGATGTTTATTCCCATCGTGAATATTTTCGCGGGATTTTTGTCGGCGTTTCTTATTGGCTGGGATTTTTATGATTATCCCTTGGCTCGCCGCGGTTGGGGATTTAAGGAGCGTTTTAAGTTTGTGGTTCGTGAGTTCTGGACCATTTTAGGGTTTGGGCTCTGGCTGATGGTCCCTTTGGTGCATTTGTTTCTGGTGCCGCTGGCCGTGGCCGGGGGGACGATATTGAACGTAGAGGCTTTGGCGCGCAGAGGGTTGGTCACTCTAAAGAGCGAGGCCGTTAAAACATAGGTGTCAATACGCGCGGTACGTATGCCGTTCGTGGATAAAAATTTTCAAAAACGGTTTTTATATACAAAATGGGGGTTCTAAATGATGAATGGAATGAGCAGCGAAAAGTCCAAGGCACTTGAGGCGGCGGTTGGCGCCATTGAAAAACAATTCGGCAAGGGATCCATTATGCGCCTTGGCAAAGGCGGAGTTCCTGATCCTATTGAGACGGTCTCAACAGGCGCTTTGTCACTCGACATCGCCCTCGGGATTGGCGGGTTGCCACGTGGGCGTATTGTTGAGATTTACGGACCAGAATCCAGCGGTAAAACCACGCTGACACTTCATGTGGTCGCGGAGATACAAAAAGCCGGTGGCGTGGCCGCGTTCGTTGATGCTGAGCATGCACTGGACGTTGTCTACGCCAAAAAATTAGGCGTCAATATCGACGATCTTCTGGTCTCACAACCAGACACTGGTGAGCAGGCTCTTGAGATTGTCGATATGCTTGTTCGTTCGGGCGCTGTTGACATTGTTATTGTTGACTCCGTTGCGGCATTAACCCCAAAGGCTGAGATTGAGGGTGAGATGGGTGACTCTCACATGGGACTCCAGGCTCGTCTTATGAGTCAGGCTCTCCGTAAACTCACAGGCACGATCGCCCGCTCCAAATGCTCTGTTGT
>CANILH010000065.1 GCA_947468665.1 Oligoflexales bacterium
CGGCTTCTTTGCCGGCTTCTTTTTTCTCGCCTTCTTTGCCGTGTTCTCCCTTAGCAGCGCCTTCTTTGCCAGCTTCTTTTTTCTCGCCTTCTTTGCCGTGTTCTCCCTTAGCAGCGCCTTCTTTACCTTCGGCTTTACCCTCAGCTCCGCCCTCAGCTCCGCCTTCGGCTTTACCCTCATCTCCGCCTTCGCCTGGCTTTTCGCCTGCCGGTACATCGTTTTTAGCTTTACTTGATCCGCCCAGCATTTTCATAGCGGCGAATGCGCCGCCACCGACAACAACAAGACCGATGACGGCAAACATCATGATCTTTTTCTTTTTGCCGGCCGCGGCTTCTTGTTCCGGTGATGCGGGTTCTTTGCCCTTTTTGTCATCTTTTTTTTCATCTTTTTTGTCATCTTTTTTCGACATGTCTGGCTCCGACGCTGGTGGTTCGCGCCCGTTACTGGATGGTGGCAGATACACCTATTCAGTGGTTCTAATTCAAGAGGTGTGCCAAAATTTACGAGGCTATATTTACCCACTTGGACGGAACTGTGTAAATTTGTCATACTCTTCGGATATACTGGTATATGAGTAACGTTTATCGAGTTAATCATCCGTGTGAACAAGGAGTGGCAGTGCGACAAACTTCCAACACAGGGCGCCACGATTTTGACTTCAACGTCAAAAAACTGACAAAGATGACGACCCATAGGGCGCGTTCTAAAGTCCCGACGTCACTAAAAGTTGTGTCTTGTTTGGCTTTGTTTTTGGGGTTCGACATGTTGGCTTTGGCTGGTGAAGTGGCCCCCGGCAAGCAGACGGCATTTCTCTATGACATCGATATGGATTTTATGTATTTAACGGAGGCGAGGGGTTTCTCGACGCCGAAGAGTTCTATTTCCGCCGTGAACTTCAGCCAGGCGGGTCTTACCGCGAGTGGTAGTGGTACCGGAACCTTTGGTCTTAAGAAGGCGGCCTTCGGTTTTGAGTGGCGCCTGCCAAGGGGAGTCGGCTTTCAAGCGTCTGTTCGACCAGACGCGGCTCAAGATCGCGATGTCGGGACCACAGAGCCGACGCGGGAGCTTGATACCCGCTCGGGGCGGGTTGTTGAGGAAATGCCGAGCATTCATTTTCTGGATGAGTATAGATTGATAGTCAAAAAACAGTCTGTCGAGGCGCGTGTCGGCGTTGAAAGCTCCACTTTGGAGAGTTTCAGGGTGACCCCGGACCTCTTGGGTTTTGGCCTTCGTGTGCGCGGTCCAGAAAAAAGCTTCTCGGCGGGTATTTATGCTCCCGAGGTGTTTTATCTCGGGGAATCCAAATCAGATGATGTGGTTGGCTTTGGTTTGGGAGTTCTCAGTGGTCGGGATGAGCGCCATGACGGGCGCTCTGGGGAGTCGACGGAAATAGGAGAGTCACCGGCGAAACGTGATCCTTACTGGGGCGCCTCGGCAAGCTTGAGCGCCAATCTAGCGGGTCAAACGAGACTCGCTCTTGCGGCAGCGATGATCGAGGAGCGTCAGTTGGGCGCCAAAATGCGGCAAGAGTGGTATGGCTTGGGAGTACGCCGGAGTCTCGGGGGCGCGCTATTATCTAAAGCCATTGTCGCGATAGAGGCGCGTCAACTAAGGGAGTCGTTTAGAATGGAAGGTACGGAGATAAGTGACGTAAGACTCATGAGTTTCGGCGTGACATCGATGCTATATCGTAATTCCGACGAGGCGGCCCTGCTTGGATTTTGGGTTGGTACGGGCGATATTCACCCAGAGGGAGTGTTGTCGACGTCTCGGTCCGCGAAGGGTTTTCAGGCAGAGGCCGGATGGCGATGGCTGGTCGAGGAACAGCTTGAGTTTGTAACGATGGTTTCAAGAGAATGGCGCAGAGACGGCGCTGAATTCGGTGGAACCCAGGGCGGTTTTGTTAATGGTAGTACGAATCGCTCGGCACAGAGTCGATTCGCGATTCAAATGCTGTATAAAATTGGCGGGCAGATCTGATGTCCGGGATTTTACCGGTTTGGCTTGTTCCGACAGAAAATGATCAAGTTTTTCGCATCTCGATCTACGCTCAGCCAGGGGCGAAGAAAAGCGGCCTAGCAGGTGAGTTTGATCGGGCTCTTAAGATTAAAATTTTATCACCTCCTGTTGGGGGTGCAGCGAATGAGGCTTTGACTACTTGGATCGCTCAAATCCTAGGCATAAGGCAGTCAAATGTCCGTCTTGTTCTTGGCTCGACCTCAAGAAGGAAGGTTTTTGAGGTCAGAGGAATTGGCGCACCTGAGATTTGTCGCAAATTAGTTGTTTAACTTAACGAATCTGATTTGCTACAATAAACATCTTACTAGACTGAGGTAGAAGATCTTATGAAAGCATTTTTGGCTATATTTGCTGGCGCGTTGATCCTGAGTTCTTGCATGGATCAGTATAATCCCCTTCCCTACTGGAAGCAGTTCTCCGTTGAACGGCAGACTACCAGTAACAAGCACGCTAAACTGACAGATAAAGGTGAGCTTCCTCCTAAAGAAGTCGCAGTCGCTGATGCGGATCCAGTGAGCGCTAAATTTTCATCCTTGTGTTCAAGTTGTCATGGTGTGGATGGGCAAGCCAATGGCGCCGCGGCGGTCGCGATGAATCCAAAGCCGCGTAATTTTCATGATAAGGCGTGGCAGGCTAAAGTGGACGACACTCATATTATGAAAGTTATAAAAGAGGGCGGCGCCGCTAACGGGTTGTCAGGTACAATGCCGCCGTGGGGAGGAGTTTTAAGCGATGATGACGTCAAAGGTCTTGTCGCTAAAATCCGTGACTGGGGCAAATAAGTCAGCATCCTGTTTCGAATTTGTGAGGTTCAGAAACGCTCAAGCTCCCAAAGGGAACTGAGCGTTTCTTGTTTACGTATTAGGCGGACAGATGATTGCTCGATCGCTAATTCCGCGGGTTTTGCACGTGTATTGTAATTAGATGCCATCGTCATACCATAGGCCCCTGAAGTGAGGATGGCCAGCACATCACCGGATGATAGCCCTGGAAGTGGCTCATCTTCTCCGAGCCAGCATGAGGTCTCACACACGGGGCCAACTACATCGTATCGTTGGTCGTTATCTGTTGTCTCGCGGGCGACATGTTCAATTCGATGATAAGCGTCATAAAGAGCCGGGCGTAAAAGCTCGGTCATGCCAGCGTCAACTAGGGCGAATTTTTTACTGTCTCCCGATTTAACCTCGATGACTCGGGTTAGCAGGACTCCGCTGTCAGCAACAATAGAGCGACCAGGTTCCAGATGAAGCGCCGTATCACGGTTTGGGAGAGACGTCTTAACGGCATCAACCCAGGCTTTGAACGTGGGGGCATTATCTAACTCCCCGGGCCGGTGGGCGACACCAAGACCGCCACCCATATCGATGTGATCAATGGGTGCTCCAAGTTCAAGGAGATTTTTGGCGAACTCCCGAACTTCGTGGCCGGCGTCTCTAAATGTCTGCAGGTCAAAAATCTGGCTTCCGATATGGGAACTAACACCACTAAGTATAAGGCAGGGGTGCTGAAGAATTTTGCGGGCAACCGTCATTGCCAGGGTGGGATTGAGACCAAATTTTGTTTCAGCGAGTCCTGTATTGATTTTCTCGTGAGTCTTACCATCAACGTCCGGATTGATTCTCAAAGCAACACGAGCTTTTTTCCCGGCCTGCCCTAATGATGCTATTAAAAGATCGACCTCGTGGGGAGACTCTATGTTAAAGCAGCCGATGCCCACGCGGACTCCAAGCGAGATCTCATCCCTTGATTTCGCGACCCCGGAAAAAACAATATCGCGGGCATTGATGCCGGTCGCAAGGCAGCGCTCAATCTCGCCACCACTTACGACGTCCATGCCAAGCCCTTCGGAATGAAGTGCTTTTAATGCTGACAAATTGCTTAGAGCCTTCACCGCAAAAAATGCCCTGGAACGTTCATTGACGGCGTGGAGCTCCTTTGCCAGGTGGCGGGCTCTGGACCGGATCCTGTCAAAGTCATACACATATAATGGTGTGCCATATTTTTCAGCGAGATCTGAGAGCTTGACGCCACCCAGGTGAAGATCGCCATTCACTCTGCTGAAATGCGGTCCTGGGAATAAAGCCTCTCCAGTCACGTAATCACTCCGGTTTACTAGCTGAAGGGTCAGGGGTCGTGGACGAGGCATCCCACCCAGGGTGTTGTGAAGCCCGGGGTGACGGTGATCCGGTTGGGGAAATTTCAGAGCCTTGCTGAGTTGACAGTTCTTTTATGGGGTCGACATGGACCGTATGACTCGTGATGAGTTGGCGTAGTTTGGCCAGTTCCTCACTTCGCATCTCTGATTCGGCCTCACGCACAACATCGTCAAAGGTCCCCTTAAACTCATTTGATGTACGACGTAGTTGAACATAGAGCTTGGCGAGAGTACGCATAACCTCAGGGAGTCGCTCCGGCCCAAGCAAAACAATGGCGGCAATCCCTATAATGACAAGCTCAAGAAAACCGATTCCCATATTAAAATAGTCCCACAAGAGTAATTCCAACCGCCTGAAAACTATGGCAGGATGGGATTCTAGTCCCAAAGGGAGGGTTCCGTAAATGATTATCGTGACCGGGGGAGCCGGATTTATTGGCTCAGCGCTTATTTGGAAGCTAAATGAAAACGATGTTTCAGATATCGTCGTGGTGGATAGGATGGGCACGGGCCCTAAATGGAAAAATCTCGTAAAACGAGAAATTTCTGACATAGTTCATAAAGATCATTTTTTCGACTGGCTTGATAAACTTCCGAAAGGAAAGCGGATTGAGGCGGTATTTCATATGGGTGCCTGCTCATCTACGACTGAGACGGATATGGATTATCTCGTGGAGAATAATCTGCATTATTCCATGCGACTTTGGGATTTTTGCGCGCAAAACAAGATCCCCTTTATCTACGCTTCCTCAGCGGCCACGTATGGAGCGGGTGAAAATGGCTTTAAAGATGATCTTAAAGGTGTAAGCGCCCTCAGGCCAATCAATCAATATGGCTACAGCAAGCAGCTCTTTGATGTCTGGGCTTTGAGCCAAAAAACTAAGCCGCCATTTTGGGCCGGCCTTAAATTCTTCAATGTCTACGGACCCCAAGAATATCACAAAGGCGCACAGGCAAGTGTCATATTACACGCGTTCCCGCAGGTACGTGATAAGAAAAGCCTGAAACTTTTTAAGAGTTATCAGCCTGACTACCGCAACGGTGAACAAAAGCGCGATTTTATTTACGTAAAGGACGTCGTGGATGTCATGCTTCACCTCTATCAGACGCGGCGTCTCGCGGTCAGTGGAATTTTCAACCTTGGCTCCGGGAAGGCCCGTACGTTCACAGACCTTGGACGTTCTGTCTTCAAGGCTCTCGGCCATAAAAAAGAGTCTTTTGAGTGGATTGAGATGCCGGAGTCAATTCGGGGTCAATATCAGTACTTTACCGAAGCCACCCTTGATGAGCTTCGCAGACGGACTGGCTATAAAGGTAAGTTCACCTCACTTGAGGATGGAATCGCCGATTACGTTGGGAATTATTTGGCAAATGAAGACCCATATCTTTAAGTGCCGATTGCTCGGCACGATCCTGACTGTTTTTTCAAGTTCGCTATTCTGTCTTTCAACCAGGATCAGTGCCTGCTCGTCTGCGGAATATCTGATTACGGGACTGACTAATACCAATGAGCGCTGGCTGCGGGACTATCTTGAGCTGGAGTCTTTTATACCGGCGTCTGAGTCTGATTTGGACGTCATTCGCCACAAAGTGACGACAACAGATATCTTCTCACAGGTTACCGTCACTCAGAGCTCGGAGCGAAATGGTCATTGCGTGGTGCTGATTGACGCCAGCGAAAAAATCACCAGAATACCGGTCATCCGGGGTGCCTACGGCGGAGGTACGCCACTTTTGATTCTTGGCGGTTATGAGACTAATGCCTTTGGCGAGCTCATGGCCATTGGCGGTGAGGTTCGCCGCTATGGCAATATGGCCCCAGGCGCTTTTTTCTTTTTTAAATCACCCAGATCCTGGCACGGGCGTGGCCTTTGGGGAGGCGAGCTGTCGCTTGACCGCAGGCGCAGAGCATTTTTTGACGCCGACTCAAAGTCTTATGGGTATGCCGACAGTGAGGCGTGGACGACCAAGTGGCAGTGGCTTTATCCACTTACTTCCGGCAATGGGGGAATTTGGCAGGGTGGATTTCAGGCACAGGGTTTCCGGGAAAATCCGACCACCTTTCACAGGGACGCCTCGTTTCAAGGAGATACAACGGTATCGCCCCAGGACCTTCTGCTTAATTCCAAACCTGGTTTTGGCGGATTATTTGGACCTATACTCGCCTACGATGGTCTGATTGTTGATGGTCTTAATTTTGACGGAGTTAAAGCCCGCGCGTCAACTGGCGGCGCTAGAGGAGCGGAGAGCTCCGGAAGTTTTTCAGAGAGCGAAGTATTTTCTTATTTTACTCTTCCGGCGGATATTAATTTCGCGGGCAGGATATACGCGGCCACTACAACGCAGACCACTGTGGGAGGTGTTTATTATCTGGGTGGATTTGATTCTGTAAGGGGCCTTCCTGACGGGGTGCACTATGGGAATAAAATCACTTACGGAAACTTTGAAGCCAGAGTGATCGCGGCGAAATTTAAGTACGCTCATATACAGCCCGCGGTTTTTTGGGACACAGGATCTGCCTGGATGGCAGGACATAGCCCTCTTGAGAACCAGGAGACTTCTTTAGGAGGAGGCGTTAGAATCGCTGTGCCCCAGGTCTACCGTCTTGTACTGCGAATAGATTACGGCGTTTCAATCGGACACACCAAAAGCAGAGGCCTCAGCATAGGGCTAAATCAATTTTTTCAGCCCTACAAAATGACGTTTTAATCCGCGGCTTTTTATTTCCGGCATTTGCCGAGGGGGGATTCTTTTGCGGTGGATTTTATAAAAAACAGGTCAATATTTCTGGCCGTCTGACGAAGCTCGAAATAACTTCCTTCCGGCAACGCGTCAGATACAAATCGTGGCGTTAGAGTCATGATGGAATCGCTGGTAAGAGACGAGGCGCCCCGTGCTACAAAAGCGCGCTCACCCTGACTAACAGAGCTCAAACGAAATTCGTGATTTTCATCGAGAACGACCTTCGACTGTCGCCCCGCGGCCTCGCAATTCCAGGAACCTGTTCCGAGTGACTCGCTCATAGGTCCGTCTTGAGGGGTGTCGTTGTTTCGTTTCCCGGGAAGTCTTATCTCGAAGCCCTCGGAATTTATTCTCAAACTGCTTCCCTCAAGAGCAAAGTTCGGCTGGACGACCTGTTTTTTAACGCCAATGGGCGAAATTGTTGATTCCCCTATTTTCCATATCATGGAGGCCCCTTGAAATTGGCTCCATTCCCCTGAGACGACTGCCGTGTCGTCGTTTTCCAAGCGCAGAATAAAATTCCCGTCGGCGTGGAAGTCAGCGCTAATTGGAAGCCAGTTGCCAATTGGTTTTCCATCCGAGAGGGCAGCGTAGATGCCAGTCCAGTCACCTGTTATCTGCTCAAACGGGGTCAACCCCACAGGGGGAGCAGCTCCGTTCCCATTGCCGTCTTTCTCATCTTTTTTTCCGCATGACAGCACAAGAGCCAGTGTCGCGGTAGAAATTAATATTAAGAAGAATTTTGGCATGACTTTACTTCCTGATTCTCTGTTAATGGGCGGGGTCTCCTGGTTATTATACACCAGCCCGCCCCAAAGAGACGCCAGAGAAGGCATAATTTGCCAGGCCCTCCGGCATCTCCCCTCGTAACGAGGCTTACTGGGCAGTAATGAGCTATCCATAAATGGTGTACCCGCCGGTTAAAATACAACTAGGGCCCTGTGGGACAAATAGCCTGAAGTAGGACGGGAAGTAATTTATGGACGTTTTAAGTGACGTGACCGCGCCTGAAGGTAAGCCTTCCAAAATGACGCTTAAAAGTCTCTGCGCTTTTTTTTTCCGGGGGGCTCCAGCCTTCGCCGCGGCTCTAGTCATCACGGCGGTGATCCCGTTGTTGAGGACTGAGGCAATGGCGCCACCTGACACCTCGATTCAGTATCTTGAGGCATCGGTTTTGCGTTTAATGATGTCAGATGAGCTCGCCATTGACGGTGAGCTTGAGAGGGCGGGAGATAAGCTTGAGAACGCGCTCGCGGGCGTGTCCAGCAGAGAGCTTGAGAACCAGGCTGTTCGGGAACTTGTGGACTCCGCGACAAAAATTCGTGATCACATCGCCGCTTCCGATAGAAAATCGGCGGTCGACAATTTGCTGATTTTTCGCAAAAAATCCGACGAAGTCTCGGCTGCAATGTATCGGTCTCCGGGTGAGATTAGGGCATCACGCGTCGATTATTTAGCGGCTACAGGGGGTCTTGTGGTGCTGGCCTTTATGGCGACTGTCCTTTACAGAAGGCGGCGGACGGCGGAGAAAATCAGCGGCGAGAGCGCGGCGCGGGACGTTGAGCTGGTCAGGCGTGAATTTAGTGTTGAACGGGAAAGAACCACGGGCCTGCAGCAAAAATTGGTTGAGGCCGGAAAATTGGTGAGGACTAAAGACGCGGGGCTTGATGACGCGGCACGCCTTCTCGCGAGCCTTGCCGCCAGTGAAAAGTCCCAGGCGGCACTCATTCAGTCACTTGAGTTAAAACGGGCTGAGGCTGAGGCTGAGGCTTTTTCCAGGATTTCGGAATTTGGAGTTTTAAATAGGAAGGTTGCCACTGCAGAGGCGGAGAGTCGTGAACTTACGAAGTCTCATGCTTTGGTAATTGGTCAGCTTGACTCCGCTCTCTCGCAGCTCAGGGAGGTGACCTCAGTCGCCAGATCCCGCGAGAACTCTTTGAGTCTTGAGATTAGCGGTCTGAGAGCCGAGGGTTTGAGAGTCAAATCTGAGACTAGCTCTGAGACGGCTGTGCTGGAGTGGTCCAACATCAAGTTTAAAGGTCAGATTACCGAACTTGAGGATGAGGTAAATCGGCTAAAATCCGAGCTGATCACCGAGGCGCGGCGATTTAGGGACCAGCTCGCCAAAATTTACGGATAATATCGGGAGTCAGTGTGCCTGAGCTCCCTCGACTGAACGAACCTGACTGGCCGGACTGACCTCTTTGAAGGCCTTTTTCAAGTGAGCCGGCAAATCTTTTTTCATATCTACGCCGACAACATTTGAGACACCACCCTCTTGCATGGTGACACCATATAGTGAGTCCAGTACTTCCATTGTTCGGCGGTTGTGGGTAATAACCACAAACTGAAATTGCGATGACAAGGACTCAAGAACACGGTTATAGCGCCCGACGTTGGCCTCATCGAGTGGCGCGTCAACCTCATCAAGAAAACAAAATGGTGTGGGCTTGGTCTTCAGCAGGGCGAAAATAAGGGAGATTGCCGTCAGTGCCTTCTCACCCCCGGAACAAAGTGACATGCTCTTACGGGTTTTTCCTGGTAGACGTACCATCAGCTCTACGCCGCCAGCCAGCGGATCATCTTTGTTGGTGAGCTCCAGGGACGCCTCACCGCCGGGGAACAAGATCGCGAAAAGTTCCCCAAAATTTTTGTTAATGACCTCAAAGATCACGCTAAATTTATCTTTACTGGTCAGCTCGATCTCGGCGATAGCGGTATTTAAAACCGCTATGGACGCGTGGATCTCATCGCGTTGGGAGATGATGAACGCGTGGCGCGCCGTCAGTTCCTCGTACTCCTTCATGGCGAGCGTATTAACCGGGCCTATATTCTCTATTTTATTGCGAAGCTGTGAGCACTGGCGGCCAGCCTTATCCAGGTTAAAGTCCTCGTCGCGGATAAACGGCAAGGCTTGAAGCTCGAGTTGGTATTTTTCAAGGGCCTGAGCGGTGAAGGATTCGATTCCAAGGCGAACGCGTTCGGCGTCGATGTTCTTCTCGTTGAGAACTTTTTGCAGCCTTGCCTGGGCCTCGCGGCAAACACGAAGCCTCGAGTCAACGGCTTTAAGTTCTTCGTGAACAGTGGCGTTGGCGTCACGTTTGTCGTTGATTCTCCCCTGGAGGTCATCTCGTTGCACGAGAAGTATCTCGATGTCGGCCTCAGCCCTTTTGTGGGCGGATCTTGACTCCTCAATTTCAATACCAAGTCGTGACTGCTCTTCGTAACGACGGGTGAGTTTATTTTGAGCGAGTTCAAGCTGGGCATGGGAGTGCTTGCGATTTTCACGGAATTGTTGGGCGCGTGTCTCTGCTCTCGCGAGATCCAGCTGTCGTTGCTGGTTCTGACGCATGATTTCCTCACGTCTTTCGTCAATGGTCGCGTATTCCTCGCGCAGCTGACGAGACTCTTCTAGAGCGATCTCGCGTTCTTTCTCAAGCGATTGTCTGGACTCAAAAAGGCCTTCGAGCTCCTCAAGGTGCTGTTTTTCCTGGCCTGTCAGGCTGTCCACATGGGCTCGACCTTGTTTAGCGAGATCATTTTTATTTTCAGCCGTTTGCCTTGCAGATTGAAGCTCAGCCATTACGCCCAAAACTTCTTTATTTTGCCCTTGGAGTTTAGTGTCAATGTCGCCAACGATCTGGCGGTTCTCATTTATGCGAAGCTCAAGGTCGTCGATAGAGGCCTGACTTTGAGCTAAAGCTCTTTCCAGCTCTTTTAGTTCTTTGGCAAGAGACTCCTGCTCGGATTTTCTTGAAAGAATTCCTCCAGTACCGGTTCCGGCGATGAAAAAATCCCCGGCACTGTGAATTAAAAGACCTTGAGGGGTAAAAACGACCAGTCCCTCTGGTATGGAGTCTAAAGTCGCGGAGTCAAGCTGAAGAACCTGTAACAAATAAACCCGTGAGACGAGCTCTTTAACCTCCGGCGGGGCCTTGGACGTATTCAGGTAGGCAGCCATCGGCTCAGCGCCATATTTGGATGCCCAGGCAGTCACACTTTCTGCGGATGGTTTTTTGCTTTCGTTTACCAGTAAGACGGGCATTCCGCCCACGTTGTGGCGCTGGCACATCCTGACCAAGTCAGAAACCCGGTCCGGATTTGTGACAAGAAGTCTTTCACTCCAGTTTTCAAAGGCGGTGATTACTTTTTTTGGCAGCTCCTGGGCTGACGCGCTAAATGAGACATGATGGGCGATCAGGCCAAGCGATACATCAGAGATGTCGCCTTCCTTAGCGGTAAGTGTGGTCCAGCTAGCGGCGACATCAGTAGCGCCGGAGATAAGCTCCTCAAGAGATGTCAGTCGGGCTTTTGTCTCGTGATATTTTTCTTTACCGGAGTCCCGGGCCGTTTGAGCCTCCTTCACGCGGGCGTAGCTATGGGCTAGAGCGCCCTCACGATCATGTTTCTCCCGGATTTCCTTATCCAGGCCTTCTTGCTGGCCAGATGCCTTTTCGTCCCACTTTGCGACAGCCTCAAGCGCGAACAAAGCCTCAGACTCAAGAAGATCAATGCGTTGCCCCTGTGACTCGCGGCTCGTGCGGAGTTTCTCAATTTCCCGGTTGATAGATTCATGGCGGAGGCGGTTATTTTCCATCAGCCTGTCAAGATGCTTCACTTCGTCATCAAACTCAGCGACCCGGGACCGGAATACGTTGGCCGATTCATCAACGGAGTCCACTTCGTTTTGAAAGTCAGCGATCATTTCTCGAAGGCCCGCGGCCTCGGTCTCAGCAGCTGATAGTTCGCGCACACACCGCTCAACCTGCTCCTCAAGTGATTTAAGATGGCTCCCTTCCTCAGAAAGCTCCCGCTCAATACCCCCGAGACGCTGCTCATTATTGGTCATGCGGGCCTGGCTATTGGTGATAAGAGCCTCAGCTCTCGCAATGCTCTCGCGAATGACAGTGAATTGCTCTCCGAGTACGGCAAGTTCCGGGTCGGCCTCGGCCAGAGCCTGCTGAAGCTCCTCGTGACGGGCTTCCCAGGCGGCAAGATTCGTGATGTTATCAATTTCTTTATTTTGCTCAGCAACCATATCGGCTTCGATAGTCGCTAGTTTATCTTTGAAGTAATGGAAGTTATGGGCAAATAATTTCAGCTCGAGCTCTCTAAGTTCATCGGTCAGCTCTTTCCAGATTTTTGCCTTCTCAACCTGGCCCTCAAGGCTCGATTGTTGTTTTTCCACTTCTTTTAAAATGTCGTCTACGCGGGATAAATTAAGACCCGTTTCCTCGAGTTTTTTTTGGGCCTCCATTTTACGCTGCTTATAGATCAAGGTTCCGGCCGCTTCCTCAAGAATTTCTCGGACATCCTCAGGCTTGGCGTTAAGAATCCGGTCAACTTGACCTTGTTGAATCATCGAGTAGCTGCGTCCACCCAGGCCGGTTAACGCGAAAAATTGGACGATATCTTTCAGGCGGCAAGCTTTACGGTTGATGAAGTATTCTCTCTCACCGTCGACATAAAGTCGGCGACCTAATGTTATCTCCGAGTCATGGCGATACTCTGGCGGGCAGATACCAGTATCCTCGGTATTGTCAAACGTAAGTGCAACTTCCGCAAGGGTGAGGGCTTTACGCTTATCAGAGCCCGC
>CANILH010000066.1 GCA_947468665.1 Oligoflexales bacterium
GCCGGAGGAAAGCTGGCGATTTACCAATCATCGCCGCGAGGAGCAAAAGTGGAGCTAAGGCTGCCGCGAACTATTCATAAAGGACAGGCTATTTAGTCAAAAGAGGAAGCCCGACCAACCCTTTTTGCAGATTTGAATGAGCTGACACTGCGATCCACCTCAGGTCAATCATCCGAAAAGCGCCCGCTAGTGCACTAATAATTAGCAGTCTGAATAATCCTGAATATATTTTTGAAGCTACACTTAACATGACCCACCCTTCTTTGAGTTACAGTCCCACATCATCTCTAACAACGATCATTTCACAGTTGGATAGGGTCACCGCGCATTCTCATATTTCTTGGCGCTTCCTATCATGTCGCCACCAAAAGCCTACAGGTCATGGTTTTTCCGAGTTTTCTCGGAGCCTCAAACTGGTAGGTTTTCTGGTAGGGATTGGTAGGGAAACTTTGAAATTTTGAGAAATACTGCGAAAGGTTTAAGCAGAGATTTGAGAGAGTGCCTAATGATTTCAACATATTAAAAAAGCCCCGGTTTTTGTAAAACCGGGGCTTTTGACTTTGAAAAATGGCGGGATGGACGGGACTCGAACCCGCGGCCTCCGCCGTGACAGGGCGGCGTTATAACCAACTTAACTACCACCCCGCTTCGGGTGCCGCGTTTAGCTCAATTTCTCTTAAGCGTCATCGGGAGTAACGTTTATACGGATGGAGGGTGTGGGTGTCAATAGGGTTTTGTGCCAGAAGTGAACTTTTCGGACGGCACGGCCGTGAGCTGCTGAACCTCCGAAAGTAGATGAAAATTCAGCCAAAAATCAATAATAATCGCGGGTATACTGACTGCAATGGTAAGAGTTATTTCGGTACGGCCAGCCAGTAAAAAGGAACGGACTATTTATGAAGAAAAAAATATCAAAAGAGCAAAAGGAACGAGATAAATATCTCAGTTCCGATTTTGGCGACGAACTCGTAAAGCTCCAGCCACTGGATCTTGACCTGGAATTTCCGTCTCCGACGCAAGCCATCAGCATCAGGTTGCCCCGCGGGATTCTTAATCAGATCAAAATTATCGCCGATGAAAAAGACGTGCCATATCAGACCCTGATTAAGCTATGGCTCGCTGAAATGGTTAAAAAAGCATCTTAAACTGATTTATTCTCACCCGGGAGGAACGCTTTGCTGACGAAGTGCTTCCTCTTTTTTGCGTTCACGGGAGGACCAGATGATGAAAATGACGCTGACCACGAAAAAATCAATGAATTCACCCGGTACCCACATGAGAAGACCGCCTAAACGCTGGTCATCCAGATGGTTCCAGGGTTTCCACCATTCTGGGATCGGGCGACCCACGTAGGCGTACCAGACATCGTCACTGAAGGATAAGAAGGCGGACAGGATGACGTTCGCGGCCATAAGCCCCATCACGTAGAGCATCCGCATGGGGAGTTTGATCGGGGACTTCATCGGATGTGGATCAATGATATTACGCCAGAGCAGAATGCTCGCCCACGCGAAGGTGGCGTGCTCAACCAGGTGCCAGGCGTCGTTGAGAAGGGCTAGATTATAGTAGTAGGGCACATGCCAGAACCAATAGGCCGCCTGAAAAAGAAAAAGACTGACGAGCGGCTTACTCACGAGGTTAAAGAGCCAGCGCAGTGGTCTGCTGCGCACGATCGGGAAGTATATGTTGCGGCGTACCGAAGGCGAGATACCCCGCACACAGATGAAAAATGGCACTCCAAACATCATCAGCGGCACGCCGATGTTGGTGATCATCAAATGCTGTACCATGTGCATGAAAAACAGCTGATCTGAAAGCGGGTCAATGGGCGGCAGGAGGGCCGCGATGACAATGGTGACTCCCAGGTAATAGAGACCAATCTGCCACTTCTTGATTGGCAGAGGCCCCCTAAAGGCCTTCAGGCCCCGGTAATAGAGAATGCCGAGCAGGACAAAGAGTAAAAGAGCTGGATCCCAGGCCCATTTTAGCTGGAAAGTCTCCGTTGGCAACGGATCGTAGAGATTGTGCGCCTCGGCAGTGGAGATAAAAAAATCAGCGATCGACAAAGACGATAGCCTCCCCGAAAGAATGGGCTTCAGACGGGCGTAAACCTACCACAAGGCCCGACACTCCCCTAGCCCATAATGGAGGCCTAAAAAAAATCCGCGGACCTGCCGCGGACTTTTTTATTGGGGGAGGTCCTTCGCTGCGCTCAGGACGGGAGGGCTTAGCCCATCAGTGGCAACACGAGCTTCATGATCCCGAATACGGCCAGAGCCAATAGCCCAGAGAAGACGAAAATCTTGGTCAGCATCTTATTGTCAAAGCGAAGATGCATGTACCAGCCGCATACCATGACAAATTTCACCAGAGAGAGCCCAAGGAGGGTGGAGATCATCAGGACGTTGGAGATTCCCATCGCGTCTTTTTTCTTGAAGATTCCCCACTCGCAGAACGTGATAACGCAAAGAATCAGCGCAAAGATCCAGTATAGTTTTGGGCCAGCGTGGGCGTGTCCGTCCTCATGTCCGTGTCCATGACCGCTGTGAGCCGCGTGATTTTCGTGTCCTGATGCCATAGTCGTTTGCTCCTTATTTCAGTCAGTTTCAAACGTAAACGAAGAGATAAACGACGGTGAAGATGATAATCCACACCACGTCAACAAAATGCCAGTAGAGACCCGCAACCTCGACAATCTCGCTGTTAAACCAGTCTTTGCCCTTGATAAGAGACGTCACGAGAATTGAGCTCATCCAGAGTACGCCAACCGTAACGTGGGCACCGTGGCAGCCGGTCAGCAGGTAAAAGCTTGAGGCAAAGATGTTGGTTGAGAGACCGAGACCATCCTGATTTACGAAGGTCGAGAACTCATGGTATTGGAATCCAAGGAATATCAACCCGCCAACAACAACCATCGCGGTCCAGAACTGGAATTTGCGAAGTTCTTTCTCTTTGCAGTAGTGGAGCGCGAGCACCATCGCCACTGATGACATCAGAAGGTCAAAGGTAGAGAGAGTCGTTACGTCGATTTTGTAGACTTCCTGCGGCGTAGGACCAGAAAGCGAACGGCCTTTGTTGATCAGATAGTTGGCGATCAGGGTACCAAACAAGAAACACTCTGAGGCGATAAGCACCCACATCGCGAACTTACGGTTCTCGATGTCGGTGGATGTGTGGTGTACGTGGGCCGCGTCACTCATAATAATCTGTCTCCATCTTCAAAGAATTGTGTAGCTGCCGATTAGTCTAAGTCAAAGTTAATTGAAACGGATCCAAAACAATCCTGATCAAGGCTCTTCGTACGCCCAACCAAAACTCGCGGATACGGTCAAAGCGACACCAATCAAGGAGACAAATACGCCATTTGCGGGGGCAACAAATCCCGACGCGATTGTGGTGATACCGGCCGCCAGAACAATGGGCCAGAAGCTTTGGTTTGGCAGGTGAATGGACTTGGGATCCACGTACGGCTGCTGTGGAGGAGTCAGACGTTTGCCATCGTGGGTGTATTTTTTGTGCCACCAGTCGTCAAGCTGAGTAACTTCAGGAAGTTTCGCGAAGTTATATTCAGGAGGAGGTGACGGGATCGACCACTCAAGCGTACGACCATCCCATGGATCGGCAGAGGCTTTCTTACCCCATTTAAGAGAGCCAAACATGTTAATGAAGAACAAAGCCCCACCGACAGCTGTGACGTAAGCACCCATGGTCGCGCAGAAGTTCCAGAAGTTCCAGTTTTGGTCGGATGCATAGGTGTATATACGGCGCGGCATACCTTCCAGCCCAAGAAAGTGCATTGGGAAGAACGTCACGTTAAAGCCAACCATGTATAGCCAGAACTGCAGTTTACCAAGTGGCTCATTCATCAAGCGACCTGTAATTTTGGGGTACCAGTAGAAAATACCTCCGAAAAGACCCATCACCGCTCCGCCGTAAAGAACGTAATGGAAGTGAGCGACTACGAAGTAAGACGCTTGATGCTGTGTATCGATAACGGGTGAACTATGCATAACGCCCGATAGACCACCCAAGGTGAACATGGCGACAAAAGAAATCGCGAACATCGATGCTGTGGTGAAACGGATTTTGCCGCCCCAGAGAGTGGAAATCCAGTTAAAGATCTTGACGCCCGTAGGAACAGCGATCAGCATCGTGGCGGCAGAGAAAAGAGCAGTAGCCCATGGACCAAGACCTGTTGTGAACATGTGGTGAGCCCAAACCGCGAAACCAAGGAAACCAATCGCGCAGGAGCTATAGACCATTACTGTGTAACCGAATAGTGGCTTACGAGCAAAGGTGGCAAGAATCTCGGAAACAATTCCCATGGCAGGAAGAATCAGAATGTAAACTTCGGGGTGGCCGAAGATCCAGAACAAGTGTTGCCACATTACAACCTGTCCGCCGAGTCCAGGATTAAAGAACCCCGTGCCGAAGGACCGGTCAAAGGTCAACATGATCAGCGCCACTGTGATGACCGGAAGAGATAAAATCAAAAGAACCTGAGTAACGAGCGTCGTCCAGATGAAAAGCGGCATCTTAAGAAGGGTCATGCCTTTGCAGCGCATGTTGATGATGGTGACAAAGAAGTTGATGGCGGCGATCAGGGAGGCCAGACCAACAACCTGCACACCAAGAACCCAATAATCCACTGAATGAGTCGGGTTGAACTGCTTTTCGGTCAAATTTGCGTAGGCAAACCAACCAACAGCCGGGATCTGCTGTACAAGGTAACTGGTGTTGAGCAAACACGCACCAAATAACCATATCCAATAACTCAAGGCATTCAGTCGCGGGAACGCAACGTCAGGTGCACCGATCATTAACGGCACGAGGTAGTTAAAAAACGCCGCCGACAATGGCATGACCACAAGAAAGATCATGGTCGTACCATGCATGGTCACTAGCCCGTTGTAGAGATCACCAGTCAAAAACGTATTGTTTGGAGCAATGAGCTGGGTACGCATCAAGATCGCCTCGATACCGCCCACAATTAGAAAGAACAAAGACCCGAGCGCATACATCACGCCGATGCGCTTATGGTCTACAGACGTTAGCCAACTAATGAGACCGGTTTTAGGTAGATTTTTCGCCATCGTGTTTTAATCCCTTTTTCTATTCAAAAGCAGTATGCTTGATAAGTTCTCAATAAGACTTAGCTGTCGCCAGCCGGAGGTAAGATGATACTTGAGCAATCTCTTCCTCATTCACAAGACCTGCTGGCATCAAAGAGCCTGGCTTGATCGACGAAGGTTCGCGCAACCATGCCGCCAGATTTTCTGGTGTATTGAGACGCGTACCAGCTCCGAGATATTTTCGGTTCCCGAAGTTCGTCAGGTTTGGACCGATTTTTACGCCTGGAATTTGCTCACTAGGGGTCCCAGCAATGGTATGACATGCCTGACAGCGAGCGAAAACCTGCTCTCCTGCCTGAGCCAATGTTGTTTCGACTTTGGGAGGAGTGTATGCTGTTTTTGCCCACCGATCGAATTCTTCTTTCGAGTGTATGACCACGTTAAAACGCATCAATGCGTGTGATGAACCGCAAAGCTGCGTACATTGCCCCTGGTACATTTCTCCGTGAATTTTAGTCTTGTCGGCCAACAACGGAGTCACGACGTTGATTTCATTCCAGCGTGTCGGGGATCCGTCTTCTGCAAATGAGGTGGGGTTCGCGTCCGTTTTACCGCCGAATTTCGGGATCCAGAATGCATGGATCACGTCGGCTGACCAGACGCGGAAATGAACGGGCGTGTTTTCAGGAAGGTGAAGCTCGCTGGCCGTGATGATTTTGCCATTTTGCGGATAACGGAATTCCCACCACCATTGGTGTCCAATAGCTTCGACCTCAAGTGACCCCTCAGCGACATGGGAGTGTTTGAATAGAACACGCCAAGTCGGCACCGCGATGAAAATAAGCAACACGACCGGGATGACCGTCCAGAGCACTTCCAAAGTGGGATTGCCGTGGAATTGCTTCGGCGGTGAGTCGTCCCCAGGTTTTTGTTTGAACTTGACCAAAGTTATGACCAAAGGAATCGCGACTGCGAAGAAAACAAGCGTACAAATGATCGTCGTGAGGCTGTAGACACTGTTAATATCACGACTCCACTCGGTTATTCCCGAGACTGTGTCCATTGGCGCCTTCCAACTCACGTCAAAGAAATTGTACTTTCCCTCGTCAAATGCTGGTAACTGCATGAATGACACCTGCTGGTAAGTGCGTTGATAGAACGTTAAAAATTCCGGCCCAAATTTTATGAACCAGAAATCTAACCGTCCACTTGGTCTTCCGTCAAGAATTGTCTCAAAGTTTCAATGGGATCGCAACGTGCGCTGCCGATTTTCCTTGCACCAAATCAATGGTAATTTTCCATTCACCGGGCATGTGCGCTTTGACTCCGTCGATCAAGTATTCGCCGGTTTTTGAGGATCTGACGCTGGCGCGCGTCACCATTCCATGACGGTGCTCGGGCATGATCATATCAAATCGCTGAACCTTGAGATCTTTGAGCCATGCCTCATTGGGGGTTTTCATTGTCATAGCGAAGCAAAATACCGCACCAATGTTGATCTGCTTTATTTTAAGGCAATCAGCGTCGCGGGCTTGAAGAGAAATCCCCACATGCTCCTGCCCCAAAACTGCCGTCGTGGTTAATTCTTGCGCAGATGCGCCATTGGAAATTAAAAAAATCAACGCCGAAAAAAAATAATTCGCAAACACATGCCGCGGCTGACTCAGCCAAGAATTAAGCACACGCGCCATTGCGCCCTCCAAGATTCGTCCCACGATCGATATTTAAGTTATAGCAAACCGTCGCTACTGCTATGATACAGGCAGGTCAAGAAGTCAATGAGGTCTCGCATGTCCCCTGCTCCCCAAAACAAACCAAATCTACTCCACGCGCTCCGGCTGCGTTGCCCTCACTGCGGAAAAACCCCGTTGCTCAAATCGGGAAGTTTTATCGAGTTTGGTGTCGGTTGCCAGCCCTGTAACTACAACTATGAGCGTGAGCTCGGATATTTCTCCGGCGCGTCATGGATGATGAACTACGCATTTGCGTCCATTATGGCGATGCTGGCGGGCGGCTACATGGTATGGAAACACAGCGAGGCTGGGGATCTTATCGTTGCCGGCATTCCCGCGCTTTTTGGCGGCGTGACCGCGTTTTTATTTATTCCATGGGGACGCTCACTCTGGATGTGGATTGATCACACACTTCATCCACTAACTGAGGCTGATCAGCTGAACCCATGAAAAACGGCATTAAGCTCTCAAGAGGCGCAACGCTCGTGCTCATTACGATCACCGGTGTTGTTGGATATTATTTCGCTACAAATAGCGGCCAGGCCAGCACAAATAAAGTCTCGCCGACTCTTCCGCTTTCAGACGACGCCCTTAAGGCCGCGACGCAGTCGATGCGTGCCCGTCACCCTGACATGTCCAGTGATTCGACCGCGAACATGATTGATCTCGGCTCCAAATTGTTTGTCGACAAAGGCTTCAGTTCCAATGGCGAGGTTGCCTGCTCCACGTGTCATCAGCCCGAGACGTCCTTTACTGACAGCAAACCCACCGGTGCAGGCATAGCCGTTGGCGGAATGAATACTCCGACTATCATCAACGCCTATGCCGGACATTGGTTTTTTTGGAATGGCCGCGCCGACTCTCTTGAGGCACAGGCCCTGGGTCCTGTCGAAAATCCAGGTGAGCACGGCTTCAGCCGTGGCCAGGTCGTAAGACGTTTAATCGAACACTATAAAACACCCTACGAGGCTTTATTTGGCCCGATTCCACCCGAAGCAACTAACTCTGAACAAGTCTTCGCTCGTCCAGCAAGTAAACCAGCTCGCGTCTCACATGAGGTCGCAGCCTACGCGCTTGCGACTTTGGGTAGTCCCATTTTACAAAAATCAATACTTCACGAGGCCCAGTCCAAATCCCTGCAGCCCGTTGAGATTCTTGAAAACATGGCGGCAGGATCCGCCGAGAAACCAACCGCGTTCGACCAGCTTCCCGAAGTGCGCAAGGCGGCGATCAATAATGTATTCAGGAATTTCGGACGGGCCATCGCAGCATTTGAGCGTACGGTGGTCACCACTGACGCGTCGTTTGACCGATTTGCCGACAGATTTTCGGGAGTAGACAACCCGACTCAAGCCCTTGGCGAGGGATTTGGCGAACCAGAACTCAGGGGACTGCGGATTTTTACGGGTCGAGGCAACTGCGTATTATGTCACCAAGGCAGGCTTTTTACGGATCAGCAATTTCACAACATTGGCCTCCCGCCGGTGAAGTCAGACAGTGTTGATCTGGGGCGTGCCCAGGGCATGTTGATCGCACGGGGAAGTGAGTTTAGCTGCCTTGGAACGTTCGCCGCTCAGGATACCGCAAGAATGACCACCAGTGAGTCTTGCCATGAACTGAAGTTTATAGAGACAGAGAGCGCTGAGGCCGTAGGCGCATTTAAAACCCCGACACTCAGAAATCTCCGTGACACGGCTCCCTATGGACACGACGGCAGGTTCCCGCGGGTTCGAGACGTGCTGAATCACTATAATAATCTAGGCACAGTCAATACTGTCGGGCATACTGAGGATTCACTTCGGCCTCTGGTGCTCAGCTCCGGAGAACTGGATGATCTGGAGGTGTTTTTGATGTCATTAAGTAGCACTGTGGATTTTTACAAAGCTCATTGAGCTTAATTGATAAGGAGAGTCCATGCGAAGGACCAGATTTTTAACCCCAGTTTTGATCCTGTTGGCGAGCTTGTCGTCAGCGGTCTACGCCCAACGCGGCGAGACACCGTCGAGCGATCCCACGGTGTTCAAAAACCCGGGTCAGGGTTATCCTGGATTTTTTGATACGAACTTCGCCGACAAGGGCTCACTTGTTGTTGAGTGGCCGCCCGTGATCCTCCCTCTCACACCAATGCCCAGCATCGCGATGGACTACGGCGCAACCGAATCGCTTACAATTGGAACCAACGCTCTGGTCACCACGATTCCGTGGCTTGTCGGAGCGCGAGGTCTCTCTTTCAAGGCTCGTCAGCTCATTTACAGCTCTGAGACCATGCGTTCAGCGGCGACAGTTTACGGCGGATATATCGGAGCCAGTGAGTTCTCGATGACATATCAGATGTTCACCTATAACCACTCCTGGAAACCAGCCCCGCGGCACATCATCTCCGGACAAGCCATGTACATGAATTTCGGATTTGAGTCCGGGAAGACCGCAAGCATTGACTACACTAATCTTCGTCTGTCCACACTGTCGTTGGGTGGCGGTTATCAGTTCATCCTGGGTGAGAGAACTGCCATCTCAAGCTATGTGCTTCTACCGGCAATAACGTCCATGGAAGCTGACACGGTCGGCGCCAATCTGAGTCAAAACATGGACGCGTCCAGTGGAAAGATGACTTGGGGCATTGCTCGCGCCTCAATGGACTTCCGTCGCGAAAGATGGACCTTCAGCCTGGGCGGAATCTATATGCACGGCATGATCAAAAATGTTTTACCGTGGTTCAGCGCGGCGACAAGGTGGTGAGCATGAAAAATTTTATCAATTACAAATCAAGTCTAACGCGTCTCTCGGGCCTCGCTATAGCGGCGATGATGACGTCTTCCTGCGGCTACAAAAGCTTCTCAGCCCCAGAGACAATGAAGGCGATTGTACTCGCCTTTACCGGCGTTGACTCCGGCGGCAAAGCGGAATTCGCCCTGACAGAAAAAACCTACCGCACGATGACCGATTTCAATAATCTTGACGGCACCTACCTCAACATCAAACGAGGCGGCACACTCACAATCAAAAACCTCAATGGATCGATTGTTGAGTCGCCAAACTTCGAGGGCGGCGAGGCTCCCGCCCTTCGCTACGAGGTCAAAAACGGCGCCGCCGTCGCGCTCGACTACAGCACACTCGCGATGCTGTCGGCCTACTATCAGCTTGATGAGATTTACTCGACCATAGAAGCAAAAACCGGCGTCACCCCCGCGGCACTCCAGGCAAATCTTCCTGGCGGCAAACACATCATGTTCTTTGAGCCGGTGATCAAGTTCTCCGGCCAGGGCACGGATGTCTCAGCCGGGATTAAGTTAAACGCGGCGTTCAGCCCGAGTGACAAGAATTTCCTGCTGTTCCAACGCTCTCCCATCGAGTCTGTGCCGCTATCGGGTAACTTCCAGGTGCTGACACATGAATTCGGACATTTTATTTTTGACTATAGTTTTTATGCCGGCAAATTCAGCGAAACCAATCGCTGGGCTAAGGAATGGGCCATGAGCGGCATCAATGAGGGGTTTGCCGACTTCAACAGCTGGACGTTTACTGACTGTACCGACATTTTGCGTTCTTCCATTGATATCACCAAAATCGCCGACGAACGGGATTTCGCCAAGACAACGTTCACCTTCACGGATCTTGAGGGTGACGACCCGACCGCCTGCAGGGGAGAGTTTTATTGTGTGGGAAGCTTATTCGCCCGCTCGCTCTATCAGACACAAAAAGCCCTGGCGTCGACCGTCTCCAAAAAAGACATGTCTAACGGTGTGATTGAGACCCTCAAAAAATGCCAGGATGCCATGAACGCCATGGATCCGACCCATATGCCCGCTGAGAAAGATCGCGACCCAATGGATACCATTACAAGGTTTGATTACGACGGCGCCGTTACGAGCGGGTTTATCGAGGCATTTATCAAAAACGCGCCAGCGTCCTGGAAAGGTCAGCTTTGCGGCGCGTTCGAGAACAACTTTGGCACGACTGGATTTAACACCACCGCGCGAACGGCAGCCTGCGGTTAATCCAAAGGCATGGTGACGGGCCCGACTTAAATAAAGCTTACTGAGGAATATCCTATGTTTTTAACCCGACTTATAACGTTACTAATCCTGACCATTCCGTCCGGCATGGCAATATCGGCCACCGCCTCAGGGGACAAAAAACTCGCTGACGAGAAGGGTTTGGACTCCGTAACCGATGAGCGCCCCACAGATGAGCCCAATAACCCACCGGGTAATAAACGCGCGGTTGACCCCTCACTTCTGGATGACGTGGCACTCAGGCCGGCCAGCGGCAGCGCCAACAAGTGGAATTACGCCGCCGGCCTTAACCTCGCCTGGTCCATCCGCAACGACTATGGTGCCAGAAGTTTCAGAAGATTTGAGCCCGAGGCCGTGGGCTTTATGTACACAGAACTTCCTGTGGATAAGCTCTGGCTGCGCCACGGCGCACGCGTTGGCTACAGCAAAGATCAACCACAGATGCCAAAGGCTCTGCGCATGATTGAAACGGACTGGAAAGCATCCATCGAGGAGGCAGTGGTTTATAATTGGTACGTCGTACCATCACTGACATTTGGTCTGGGTTACGACTGGAGACGCGTCAGCGTTAAAGCCACGCCGCCGATCAAATCAGTCGACAGCCGCCTCAACACCAAAGAAACATTTATGTGGAATTATATTCAGGCCGGAGTCGGAATTCCAGCGATGAAGGGTGAATATTTACTGGAGCCAGTATTACGCTGGCAGCATCTCAGCATCGACAGACGCACAAATTGGGCGTTTGGTTTTGAGATGACCAAAGCCTGGTGAGCCATAAAGTCTACTTAAATTATTAGTTAATATAATCGGGCCATAACCCGAAGACTCCTTCGCATAGGTCAGGACAGGCTCCGGTTCAAGTCCTACAAGATCTGGGAGAAGCTCGCGTAAGATACCCGCAACCTTGATGCCGCAGTTTTTAATTCCACGCTACGGCACTGCGATGGAGCGATGAGAGAACATACGTTTATTTAGCCTGATAATATGCTTCGTACTTCTGGCTTGCACCCATGACAAGGCGAGATTATCGTGGAGCCGATCCGAGATTGGTTCAGATCCGAGATTGGTTACTTAAAGCACCCGATTGACCCCGACGGGCTCTTGCACACTCGTAATACTAAGATTTAATTGATAAAATTACCATCCGCCCCCCCTCCAGGTCACAAACTAAAGTCCGCCCCCATTTCTGCCGATCATGGCTACTGATTAAGAGGGGTTACCTTTGACTATATTTGGCAAATTTAGATTTATTTCTGCGATCAACGCGAAGACGTCATTACTTGTGATGTCTGCGACTGCCGTCATCTTTGCCTCAGCTTGCGAAAAAAACGCGGACGTAAAATCCATGGCTCAGATGCTTGGAGCTGTGACGACACCGCCCCCACCCGCGTCCACAGCAGCGTTTACTGTGACTCCTGAACTCTACAATTTCGGTGGCGTCGCCATTGGTGGCGTCGCCCGTAAGACGGTTGTGGTCACAAACACCTCCACGGCCTCAGCGACCATCACTAACTTCGCTGGCATTAAGTCACCGTTTAAAATCGA
>CANILH010000067.1 GCA_947468665.1 Oligoflexales bacterium
TGACACCCGACTGGTTTGTGAATTATTTGACCAGCATCATATCCAAGACTAACCAGCCTTTTTTCTAAAAACCGCCTTCTCAAGCTTTGTCACGCGATCTGCTAGACTTCCAAATTAAGGTGACACCCGACTGGTTTGTGAATTATTTGGAAAATTAAGGTGACACCCGACTGGTTTGTGAATTATTTGACCAGCATCATATCCAAGGAAAATTAAGGTGACACCCGACTGGTTTGTGAATTATTTGACCAGCATCATATCCAAGACTAACCAGCCTTTTTTCTAAAAACCGCCTTCTCAAGCTTTGTCACGCGATCTGCTAGACTTTCCTCCCCAAGGACAACCTCACGCAGCTTCCTATTTAACCAAGTCAGATACCCGACACCATCTTGCTCGGCGTGTTTTTTGGCGGCATCAATAACATCTGAATCTATCCTTATCGATGTCAAAGTCTTTTGCTCTTTGATAACTCTATCGACTTGCGATCTTGATTTAATTTTTCCTTTTATGACCGTGCCCTTACTAAAATCATAGTTTTTCTTCATAAAATTTTCTTTCCTTTTTGTTTGCCTTCCGAGCAGAAATAATTCTCGTAATTTCTTCCTCAGGATAAGTAACGACAACAACAATTACGTTTAATTTTTTGCACATGCCAAGATACACAAATGTAGATTCGATTTTACTATCATCTTCCCTTAGCACGATAACAAGCCCACAAGTCAAAGCTTATCTTGCTTCTGAGAAGGAAATGCCGTGTTTGCTAATATTTAATTTTTCCTTGCTGTGGTCCCATTCATATTTCATAAATCCAATGTACCACAATGTAGTACACAGTCAAGAAGCCTGCGATCTAGCATGTCCAGTCCTATATTTTACTGCTGTTAAACTGATGTTATCAACTACAATGGGCGTGAATAAGTCTTTGATTATATTCCGTTACAACCATACAGCATTGGATTGCTAATCCGGCGGTCGGGGGTTCGAATCCACTCGGGATCGTTTTTTTTGTTAGGCTCCGCCTCGCGCTCCAATGCGGGAATGCAACGCGAGAATGCAATGCGAGGCTCCGCCTCGCGCTCCAATGCAGAAATGCAATGCGAGGCTCCGCCTCGCGCTCCGGCCAGGGGACCTTTCGATGGTCCCCTTGGCGAACCCCAACCGACCAGGGCTTTGCCCTGGAGCCAATGCAGAAGAATATTTTTTGTCGGTGACCGACATTTTGCTCCTGCGTCGGAGTGATTTGCGAGTGACGGTGAGATCCTTCCCTTCGGTCAGGACGACGTTTTAAAGAAAGCATCAGCAAGGCCTGTGGGTATGTGGCTAACGCGGCCAGCGTTATCCAAGTGACTGTGGACTAGCCGCAGGCTTGTCCAAGGGCCTGTGGGCTGCCACGAAGTGGTTGTCCATCAGGGCCGGCAGGCACGTCATCTCCACAGGCCCGATCTCGTACTCGGCTGATCGGGGAACTTACTAACGAATATATCTCGAGGAAATCCGACTGTCACCGCCGTGCTCACGGTCATCAAAATCGAGGAAACCACCAGGAAATAAGCGGCCGTGCATAATTCCTTTTTTGTCGTCAACTGATCCAAAAAACAACCGTGTGGACTTGTCGGGTTAAAGCACCTAGAATTTGCCTATGCCGCAAGATTATTTCACAACCCTGTTCGCGGACGGAACGAGGCAGTTTGGCTCTCATCTACAGTACAAGCATCGTCAAAATAAAAGATTCTGAATTTAAAATTCGTCATTTTTTGGACCGCAACCAATTCCCCACGGTGACCGAGCAAACAGACATCGGCGCTCTCGTCTGGGGCTGTGACGTACCAGAGTCGCTCTGGCCCCTGGTCGGAATCATCTGGCCGTCGGGAGTGGTTTTGGCCGAGGCCGTCGCCAGGATGGAGCTTCAAAATAAGCGTATTCTTGAGATCGGCTGTGGTCTTGCCCTGGCGTCTTTGGTCGCGCACCGGGGTGGACATGATGTCACGGCCTCTGACTACAATCCTTTTGCAGATAATCTTCTCAAGGAAAACGCCTTGCTCAATGGACTATCCCCCCTAAAGTTTCTTACCCTGTCGTTTCAAGATCCATTTCAAGGTGATCCCTATGATCTTATTGTGGCCAGTGATGTCATGTACGAGCCTGGATGCGGTGCTTATCTTTTGAATTTTCTGCGGGTGACTCTTAAAAAAGGCGGTGAGGCTATTTTCGTGGATCCAGGTCGGGCACACGTTGGTAAATTTGAGTCTGAGCTCAGTCGAAATGGATTCAGCTGCCAAAGTGAGCGCCCCGTTAAAGGCGAGAAAATCCGCCTTCTCCGGATTCACCACGCCAGTTGAGTGCCTAGAGCCCGTGTCAGCAAGTCCTGCAATTTGTCCATAAATCTGACACTTATTCCTGTGTCCAACCACGGGATTTGACTTAAATGTTAATAATATCATACTGTTACAGAGATTCTCATCCGCTGGCACAAGCCTTGCTGCTCTTTGCCTGTCAGCCCCCGTGGGATGACCTAACCGTGCCTGAGAACAAAATGACGTAGATGAGTCTAATTGCTGTAAAGGATAACTAAATATGAAAAACAAACTGAGTATCTTGTCCTGTCTGATCGTTGTTTCACTGACCTCTTGTGGTCAGGCCGACGCGCCACACCGCGCGACAAACGGAAACGCGAACCAAGCACAAAAAGTAAAATCTCCCGCAATGCTGATCGCCCGAGTTAAGAGCGCTGACCTCAACAAGCAAAGCGGCCAAATTGAGATCGTATCTCTCGCAGGCGCGACATCCATCAAATCTGGTGACGACGCTGCTCGCGCGTTTGCCTCCGGTAAACCAATGAGCGTCCGACAGACTTCAAACGGTCCTGAGGCCTTTAACGAAGACGCGGCGATTTTACTTGATACCAAAAAATCCACCGGCATGGCGCTGGACGCATCATCGATCGTTAGCACGCTTGCGTGGATGGGTAACACGGCGCAGTCCGTGGGCGGCCTTGGAACGACACTGAATGGTTTTATGACGACATTCCAACCGTTCCTAACGATGTTCGGAGTGAACGGAGTCGGCGGAGTCGGCGGAGTCGGCGGAGTCGGCGGAGTCGGCGGAGTTGGCGGAGTCGGCGGAGTGGGAGCGCCTTACGGTGGAACTGGTGCATATCCAAATGGTGGATACCAGTATTATCCATACAATCAGCAACCAGGAACGCCACAAGGCGGTTACCCAACGAATACCGGTGCGCCCCAAACCGGATACCCACAACAGCCAAACTACCCTACTGGACAAGAGCCGATGCCAACGAACTTACAGTAATAAGGTCCAAAACATAGTTACCTCCGCTGCCGACGCAGCAAACCACGACTCCGTAAGTTAGATTCCAGTAAAAATGTAAAACGCAAAAGCCCCGGTCGAGATTCGACCGGGGCTTTTTATCGCTTACAAAAAAAACAACTTAGTATCGGCTCATGCTAGAGGTTTGGCCTCTCGTCGGCTGATTCGGATTTGTAGTCGTCTGTGGGTATGTCGGCTGAGTCGTAGTTGAACCAGTCTGTGGGTATGTTGGCTGAGTCGTAGTAGTTCCGGTCTGGCCATAAGCAGGTTGCTGACCGTATCCAGGTTGTGACTGACCGTAGCCGCCCTGCTGGCCTTGTTGACCGTAGCCGCCCTGCTGGCCTTGTTGACCGTAGCCGCCCTGCTGGCCTTGTTGACCGTAGCCACCCATGCCGCCTTGCTGGCCATAGCCGCCCATGCCGCCTTGCTGGCCTTGCTGACCGTATCCACCCGCAGCGCCGCCCATGCCGCCTTGCTCACCCTCTCCAGGCACGTTCCCGTAACCACTATAGCCCCCGTTGAAACCCTGGTTATACTGGTAGTAGTTGAAGCCGCCCATGCCAGGGTAGGAATTTGCGTAGTTCCACAGATAGTTAAACCCACCGAAGTAATATACCGGCATGAATGACATCCAGTTATAGTAGCCCACGCCGCCGAAGCGGGCACGGCGTCTGTAGTAATATCCGCAGAAACTTTCTGTGGAACTAGTGTCGTCAAGTTCATCAATAGTCTTATCTGGCACTTTCGAAGTATCAAACACACTAACTACTCTATCCGCTGCGATGCTCTTATCATCAGTTAGGCGAATCTCCGCCTTCCCACTGTCTTCCTTGCCGTCAGTCCCCACAGGAACCCGAATCAAAGTTACGGCTGGTAGTGTTTTGCCTTTAGCTATCGCGTCCTGTTCAGAGACCGCTGGTGCCTTTCCCTTATTCCCGCCGGTCTTAGCGCCGCAAGAGGCGGCCATTGTTGCCGACAGTAAAATTCCTGTTAAACGCATAAATACTCCTTTTTCGTGTTAACTTTTCAAAAAACCTTAACGTTTGTGGGGATATATCCATGCTAATTCCTTATGTCAATAATTATTTTAACAAATATTAAAATACGTATGTCAAGGCGGTATACTTTTGCTACCTCTTATCGTGTCCTCTTTCGGTCAAGGCATGGTAAAATACCTACGCAGCTCTATCATTCAAAGGACCTAACACCATGAAATTCCCTGTTTTACTAACAGTCTCCTTGCTGGTTCTCGGGAGCGTCACTGCTCTTTCCCCATATCGACTCTGGGCTCAGGCGCTTTCGCAAGCAGGCGGCGCAGAGGCACAGTCAGGCACCAACCAGGCCAAACCATGGCTGGGCATCGCGATAGAGAAAGGCATCAAGGGAGTCTCTGTTAAAGGAGTCCTGACGGGCACTCCAGCCGAGCAGGCCGGTCTCAAAATCGGCGATGAGGTTCTAACCATTGATGGCAAATCCGTGGACGCGCCAAACGCGCTGATCTCTCTGGTGCAACATTCAGGCATAGGCCAAACCGTCACACTTGAGATTTTGCGAGGCTCCCAAAAAATCTCAGTCTCACTGAAACTTGTCGCGCGCCCGGACGAGTTAAAACTTCTGAGAGACAAACTCGTTGGTAAACCAGCACCTGAATTCAACCTTAAAGCAATCACCGGCAAAGAGCCTGGCAACACAAAAAAACTACTCGGAAGAGTCGTGCTTGTAGAATTTTGGGCCACCTGGTGTCCGGCGTGCCGATCAAGTCATCCGCGTTTATCTGCCTTCGCTAAAGAGCATCCGGAAATCGCTGTCCTCGCCATCAGTGACGAAGAAAAAGCGCCTCTCGTCAATTACGCCAAATCACAAAAACCAAACTTCACTATTTTTGGGGACCCATCCCACAAAGTTCTCGAAGCGTGGATGGCCGCCGCGATCCCCATGCTGGCTGTCATCGATAAAAAAGGCAACGTCGCTTACGTGACAATTGGCGCCGGCGAAAGCGTAGAGGACGCCATTTCGGAAGCTTTAAAACTAAAATAAACGTTTAGATAAATTTATTTCGCGGTTTTGTGAAATATACTCTGAAATATACTGTGAAATACAATCGCCACGAACACCGCGTTCGCCTGGTTCCCTGGTACAAGTGAAAATCGGGCATGGGTTGCCGCTGAGTCTGTCTCACGCAAAAAAGCCTCTCCCGCGCCAACCATCGTGCTACCGCCGTCACCATCACTGACAGTGAGATTGCCAGAGATCACGTAGATAAATAGTGCCGACGTCGACGGAACGGGCAGCACTTCAAGAGCCTTAACATCCCGGACAACCGTCGTCGCAAATATCTCACCTTGTGCGCAAAATACATTAAGATCACGCGATGGCTGATCTATCTGACAAAATGTTTTTGAGCCGCCGTCAAAGTGAGCCACGCCGTTAACAGAAAGCGTCCGTCCGGACTTCTCGTCGTGGGCTAATGACATAGTTCCTGGCCCAAGGTTAACCAGCGTCCGGTCAAAACCCGTAAAATCACTGAAAGCACCGGACTCTGTGACCGCGGCCGACGATACACGAAAGACAAGACGTCCATCACGCTCAAGCCGGTACAACTCGGCAGTGACACCGCGTCCGTTTTTCCACGGCATCTCAATGTAGTCATTCCTGGTGAGATGTTTACTCTTCGTCATTGAGCCACCTCCCTGCCTCCGGAGCGCTCCGTCTGCTTGAATCTTGAAATATAACCGCAACGTTTACAAAGATCCTCGACGAGCTCTCCTCTGGCAAAGCCTTCTCGCATAGCTACAGCCCGGGGTGACGAAAGCACTTCGCCGATCGACTGCGTGAATGCGTTGCCAAGTGGCATATCCCCATTGTGGTCAAGACAGCATGGCACCACAGTGCCGTCGGCATGAATCCCAAAATGTCCGGTTAGGCCATGACAAAAGCCCTTGGTTTGCATAATTTCGTTCGCGGAATCAGGCCAGATGAAACGGGAATCAAAGTGCAGATAGAGACGTCCGGTAAGCCTGTGGTTTTTTCTTCTGCGCACATCCACCGTCACGTCCGCCCAGGAAAACCCGTAAACAGTCGCGAGAACGTCGCGGAGCCCATGGTTATGGTTAGTTTCGTAGTTTTTGCTGCCCTCAATGTCCCAAAACCTAAGATTCAAATAGAGATCAGGACGCTCCGTCAGGGCACGGTCTGTAAATCGTTTTACGCGCTCCACATATAGGGTCGGATCCTGCGTGGGGAAGTTATTGCCATAGCTTTGAAGTGAGATGCTGACTTGTCTGACAATGGGGCGCAATACAAGATCGACTCTATCACCACTTAATAAAACCCCATTAGTGACAATATTTATCGGCAGCGACACATCCGTCGCTGCCCGTAAAATACCATCCAGATCCGGGTGCGAGAGAGGCTCTCCAAGAAGGTGCAACACCACCTCTTTGGTGATTCCGGCGAGGCTCTTCGCCAGCTGCGCGAAACGCTCTGCCGTCATTTGGGTGGACTCACGACCAGGAACTGGGCAAAAAGAACACTTAAGATTACAGGTGTTTATAATCTCAATATTAACGCGTTCAAATTTTTTGGCAGGCTGATAGTCCATGAGTGAGTGGTATCTATATGAAAAAGTCGTCTACCGCAATGATTCCTAAGCTAAAACTATCCATACCATCATCCCCAGGCCCCTTGAGCCTCGCTTTACCGTGAGGTTTATTTATGATGGAAAATATGAACTCCATCCCAGTTCTCAATCCGCGGCATTTTCTCAAGCTCCTCGATCCGGTCAAAATACATATTGGCGGGGCCGTCGCCACCGCGAATCAACAAACAAGACGTTAGGTGTTTTTTCGCCTTTTCCCAGTCCTGAGCCCGATACGCGACTCGCGCCTCCGCAAACTCACCAAGTAAATCTTTGATGTGCCCCTCTGTCGGGAGAATCATCGGATGAATCAACTCAAATATTTTTACCGAATCTTTTTTGCCTTTGACAACAATATCATCCAAATCTCTAAGCAAATAAACTTTGGGATCTTGCAGCTTCGCAACCGCGTACTCGCTCAGTATGATGCGAACGCCGTATTCTTTGGTGATGGACTCCAGACGGGCGGCGAGGTTGACGGCATCACCCATAACTGTGTATGCAAATCTCTCTGAGCTGCCCATATTCCCCACTGACATCATGCCCGTGTTAATGCCACAACCGATATCGATCACCGGAAATCCTTTGGTCGGGAACACACGGCGGATTTCCTCCAGCTTTTCCATCATTTTAAGTACGGATTTAGCGGCAACATCGGCCTGATCGGGCCGGTCAAGTGGAGCTCCCCAAAAAGCCATAATCGCGTCGCCGATATATTTATCCAAAACTCCGCCACTTCGCAGGATGACTTCAGTCATTGGCGAAAGATAATCGTTCATCAGCTCCACCAGTTTTTCAGGCGATAACGCCTCTGAAATGGTGGTAAATCCACGAACGTCACTGAAAAAAACCGTGCACTCCCGGCGCTCCCCGCCTAGTTTGAGTTTATCTGGGTTATCCAACACCTGATGCATTACATCGGGCGAGAGATAATGCTGGAACGCTCCCTTGACCTTTTTCTTCTCCCGCTCCTCAGTAAAGTATTTGTAGAGAGTGACCGCCATAAACAGCCCGGTAATCTGAATATAGGGCATACCCATATAGACCCAGATGCCCTTGTTAAACCAAAGCATTCGGTCGAGATAGAAGTAGCCAACATAAATGATAATCACGCCGATAGCGGAATATAAAGCTGATGAGTAGGTCAAAATGATCGAAAAAATCACTCCAATGATAATAATCACACGCATCTCCTGACGGTAAATATCAGGTGGCCGTTTGAAAAACCTCTTTGACACAATATTATCAATCATCGTTGCATGATGTTCCACTCCGTTAAATGTCGGCTCAAACGGATTGGCCCGCATATCGTTGATAGCCATCGCGGTCGGGCCCATCATGAGACTCATCCCTTTAAGATCGGCACGATCCTTATCGGAGAACGTATCATCCCAGGCGTCCGCAAGAGAGATGTGCCGCAGTGTCATCGATGGTCCCAGGTGGTTGAGCAATGCTCTACCCTGACCTGATGGGTCCACGGGAATCTTGATCAAATCCTTATCGTTGTCCGGGTTGACCAGCATAATTTCCTCGACGCCGATTTTATCGAACATCGTAACAAGATCACGCCCAGTCATGCTTGCGGCCATTTTAAGGGAGATTGACGGCAATAAATTTCCATTCGCCGCTTTGACCAGGTTTACCCACCGCACCACAGAATCCTCGTCCGGGTCATTGTTAAAAAAACCAAAATGCGGCGTGCTCGCGGCGATAGCCGGCGAATTTCCGACAATTGCACCAAGAGAAAGATCCTGGTACGAGTACAAATCACGCCCATCAGGCATGATTGCCGCGAAAATCACCGACCCCTGCATGGCCGCAAGCGCATTAAATTCTGTTCCATTTAAAGCCTTAATAGTCTCTGTCTCATTGGCGCTGTAGTATATGTAGCCTTGGACGATTTTCTGGTAGTCGGTCATGGCTCGGGTGATTGCCTGATCAGCGAGGCCGGTTTTGCTCATCGCATTTATGTGACTTAGCGCGCCACTCACATCACGGCCATGGGCGAGATTCTCGATATCAGACATTGCGTCAGCCAGGAGCGGTCGCTCTGGTTTGTCCCACAAAACGTCAAACCCAATCCATTCAACTCCGGATTTTTTGAGGTTTTTAAACGCTTTTTCATAAACACTGCGGGTGAAAGGCCAGCGGCCGAATTTTTGGATGGAACGCTCGTCAATCGCCAAAATCCCTATTTTTCCGCTTGGTTTTTGGACGCCGCGCAAGATAAAACGCATATCAAGAAGTTTGTTCTCGAGTGTCACCAGCACATCACCGGCTGCACCTAGGCGGCCGGTATAGTGAGCCCACAAGAAACCAAGCATCCCGGTATTCAGCGCCAGGCAAATCGTTAAAACAGGAATACTTCTTTTAAAGTGTTTCCAGACTGAGTTCATATCGTCTTGAGACATAAACGTTCCCCGTTTCTAAATAAGAAAACCATTACCGAAGGTTAAAAACCTGAACAGTAATGGTCACATATCGGAAAGATGGACATCAGGATGATCAGCGCCATTTGGTTTCGCGCGTGAAAAATAATTTATCTGGCCAGACAATTCGGACACTTAAGCGATCGGCATTTCCCTTAAGACCCCGCCAAATCCCGCAAACCAGTCGAGATCCGAGGGGAGCTCTGTCACCGAGCAAGGCATTCCCTTAAAGCCCTGGCCGGGAACAAAAACTAAGTTCTCCAGCAGTTCTTTGCCGTAAACATGCACTGTGATCGCCTGTTCGCTACCAAAATGCTCCACCTTATGGACGTCAGCATCCGGAGGCAGCACATAAGCGACTGCCCCAACCGGCAATACAACGGAGCCAATTTCCCGGGCGACATTTGTGTCACAATCATAACTTGTGACCCTTACGTGGTTTTTAATTACTGCTTCCACACCCCATGTGCCATGGGCGTGAATCGGAGTCACCTGACCGGGAGCCCAGACCAGCATCATAACCACAAACCCAAAGTCACTATCCTTGTAGAGAAGATAACGTCCTGGCTCATAAGTACGCGCTGCCAGGCGATTCACCATGACCGGCAATGAGTCCACCACGAGTTCCTGAATCTCGTGAATCGTAGCACCATCAACCTGGCCGGCCTGTAATACACGGCGAATCTCGTCAATCATTATTTTCACGTTACACTCCAAATTCATTTTAAAAATATTTCGCAGGTCATCCAGTTACCTACGGTTTTATTCTCCCTCAACGGGCACTATTTTAAACGTTCTTCCGTCCACCAACCCCATATCTGTAATCTTAAGACTTGGAATCACTGGTAACGCCAAAAACGACAACTGAAGAAACGGCTCTTCAAGGGGACAGCCAATTTTTTTGGCGAGACTTTTGAGCTTACGAAGTGACTCAGCGACCGCCGACGGTGCGTCCTCGGTCATCAAGCCGCCAATAGGTAATGACAAACCTGCTCTAGTTCCGTCTGCCGTCACCACGGCAATCCCGCCATCCATCTCACGTAGATAACCAACTGCCTCAGCCATGAGTTCATCACTGGAGCCTGTCACGATGACATTGTGACAATCGTGATTGATTGATGTCGCGATGGCTCCCGACGTAATATCCAACCCCTGAACCAGAGCGGTCGCCATGCGGCCGGTACTATGATGCCGCTCGATAACAGATATTTTATTAATTCCCCGGGACGCGTCAGCATCAATAAAACCACTCTGAGCCCGAACGTTCAAAACCAATGGATCGGTCAAAATTTGGTGCGGGCGTACGCCAATGACTTTTGCTTTAATCTGGCCAGACCCGCTGGCGGGAATTTTAAAATCAGACGGTTTAATTTCTGGAGACTTTATCCGTAAGTTACTTTCACCCTTAAATGCCTGAATGTGAGGGGCTTTCGCGTTTGCGGCCAGCAAGTCCCTAGCGTTGACGCCGCCACGGAAAACAGTCTCAACCTTAAATCCATTTTTAAAACAGGTTGCCGGATCAGTACCGCCGCTATTAGCTCTTACCAGCATAAAATCAGCGCGGTAACCGGGAGCGATAGCACCGCGGTCATCGAGTCCGTAAATCTTGGCCACCCCAAACGACGCGGCGCGAAACGCGGCTATTGGATCAATCCCTCGAACAAGGGCTTTATTGACAATGCAGTCAAGATGGCCACTCTCCTCGATATCAAGAGGATTACGGTCATCACTGCAAAGCCCCAGTGTCGTGGACGACCACGGAGTAAGTATTGGAAGCAACTCGTCGGCATCCTTGGCGCAGCTCCCTTCGCGGATCAAAACATGAATGCCTTTTGTAAGCTTCTCACGAGCCTCAGCAAGAGTAGTCGACTCGTGGCATGAGTGAATACCAGCGACACCGTATGCGTTCAGTAATTTCCCGGAGAGCCCAGGACAATGCCCGTCTCGTTTTTTGTCCTGGAAGGCCACAAGCTTTGAGACCACATCGGCATCACCGCCAACGAGTCCAGGCCAGTTCATCATCTCCGCCAAACCCAGTACGCGGGGATGTCCCGCGAATGGCGCCAAATCAGCGGTGGTAAGTTCGGCACCGCTGGATTCCAGCCTTGCTGCGGGGCTGGTGGATGGTACGCAGCTTGGCACCATAATAAAAAAATCCATCGGCAGCGACTCAGTCGTGTCCAAAGCCCACTGAATGCCGCGCACGCCTTTTACATTGGCGATTTCATGGGGATCCCATATTACCGCGGTAGTACCGCGAGGAAGCACAGCTTCGACAAATCTCTGCGGCGTCATCATGGAGCTTTCAACGTGAACATGGGCGTCAATAAACCCCGGCACGAGCCACATGCCCTTTGCATCAATGGTCTCCAGACCCTCATAGGAGTCTTGCACGCCAACGATTACGCCATCAAAAACAGCAATGTCACCGGTTTGCCAGGCTCCGGTGAAAACATCGAGCCAGCAGGAATTACGAATAACA
>CANILH010000068.1 GCA_947468665.1 Oligoflexales bacterium
CTTGAGCATGGAGACAGCGACATGTCACACGGACGCTGGTACAGCGCCCTCAGTAACTTCGTCGTTCCGCCAGAGTATTGATCTGAGCGATAATTAAAATCCCGCGCGTGACTGAAGGTTACGCGCGGGATTTTTTTGTTTCTAAATACTGAGACTATGATTCTCAGCCACCACCACCGAACATCCTCATGATGATACTCATAAGGCCTCCACCAGCGCCGCCGAGAAGACCTCCCGCACCCTGGACAACGTTACCGAGAAGACCGCCGGCACCGCGAATGAGTCCACCTCCTGCCCTAAGAACTCCGACGCCCACACCAGCAGCTCCGCGGAAAACGCCACCAAACATTCTGGCGATCCCGGCAAACATATTTACAATTCCTAAATTAAACTCCGGCGTGCCGTTGGCCAACGAGAACCCAGATTTCTGGTCCTGGGTGTTGGAAGAAGCTCCGCCGATTTTTGAGAGTTCGGCGTCCATTTTCAGGAACAAAGCGAACGTCTGCGGAAACTCGTCTTGTTTCGCCATGGACGCGCGAAGTTGACCATTACAATAATAGGAGTCAAAGCTCTCGGCGAACGCGAAATACTTGAACTCATCAGTGCCAAGAAGAGACTTATTGACCGCGAATGTATACTTGCTGCCGGGCTTCTGGACGTCCGCCACGACCGCAGTCCCAATATCGGTAAGCATCTGCTGGAACCCTGGGTCATCCTGACGAATGAGCTTACCGTTATCGTCCATACTTAGTTTAGTCAAAACCTGGGACAGAATATAACCAAACATCCTGACCGTTGAATGCTGCACAACTTCAACCGACGGAGCCATCAAGATCACAACATCTTTCGTCTGAGGGTCCACAACCCAGCATGCGTCAACGCGGGATGTCCCCTCGCCCGCGAACTTGTCATTGGCGGCTGAGTGCTGACATGCCAACTCTCCCGAGGAATTTCCAGGATTATTGAGGTTAGACGAGAATACTATTTTCCCGCCAATACCAAAGAAAACCTGCTGAAGATTATTGGGCACGGCGGTAAGGCTCTGCCGAAGTACCTGCTTAAGTCCATCGACCTGATCAGGTGCTACCTTGGAGAAATCCACATGGTCCCATTCCGATTTGATGCCCATAACAACTTCATTGCTTCCCGAGCAAATGTTGCGGGTCACATCGCCGGAACCTCGCGCGAAGTTATTCAGAGACTTTGTCTCCGAACCTCCTGTGGCACCGTTGCAACCTTGGAGCAACAGGAAGACAGTAAGCGCTGTCAATGTGGCCAAAGAATTTTGAGCTGATCTAACTTTCATATTTTACCCCCCGACAGTTAAACAGGACGCAAAAGCGCCTTCACACCTACTCTTTGTATCGGGGGATTGAGTAGGAAACCTAACTTAAATCAAAATACATAACAATATCATTTAGTTACACATAGGAATTCCGAGTTGCGTCAGCTTAAGCGTCAGCTTAAGTGTCAGCTTAAGTGTCAGCTTAAGTGTTCTCGGGTTCCGTCATGAAGAGTTACGTCATACTCAAGTTGCGTTATGCGGATAATAACAATTGCCTTTCTCATCCCCGGTCCGGTATTCTTTTGAACCAAATCGCTTAAATACTTGCTCGTCAACCTTTTGAAAGGACTTTTGCATGTCATTTGTTTCGCGAAATTTGTCTGTATTATTGTTCTTGGCACCCGCAATTTTTTCCAGCTCAGTAATATTTGCCAGCGATGCGTCAAAAGCCGTTAAAGGTAAAAAAGACAAACTAAAGGCGGGACAATCGAAAATTGAAGATAAAGAGATTGATAATGAAGCTAAGCCTTCGTCAGATAAATCGGCCAACAAATCTGATTCCCAATCGAATGGCAGTAGATCTACGGACATTCGTGCGAGGCAAGTTGCAAACGTTGATATTCTTTACACGCCAGCTTCTGACTTTTTCCTAAGTTTTGGCGGTGGCGCTTCCTATAATGTTAAACCTGATCTCGCGCTTGGCATCCAATATCTAACAGGGTCCAAGACAATTCACGATGAGATGACCGACAATGTCATAACTGTAAAAGCTGACGCAACACTCCAGGGCTCGGCTGGGTATGTCTATGGGCGATATTTTATTGGCAATAGTTTTAATATGATGGCGGGACTGGGTGTAAGAACGGCGACAATGAAATATACGATGGAGGAAGAGAGTCTCAATTTGAAATTGAACGGAAAAATTGAAATCCAAAGTATTACGGTACCGGTATTTATTGGTAATCGCTGGACGTTTCAGTCAGGATTTACCCTTGGCTGTGATTGGATAGGCGCGTTTATACCATTAACCGGAAGTGCAAAAAGTACTCTTGATGGCAATTTGCCTAATTCGCTTATTACCGAACTTAATGATAAATTTGTTTCTGATGGTAATGATCTGGCTCACAAGACATCACTCACACTGTTATTAACATCCGTTGGATGGGCGTTTTAACTTCAGGTTGGCAACATCTAAGACTGGAGACAATGCTAGCCTGTCCGAGCAGGGGTGGCACTAGCGCTGGGGATGCCATAATTTTATCGAATTCTCAATCTAAACGGATTGTTAAATTAAATGCCGTGATTCGCACCAACTAATATTCGTCGTATTTCTTAGCTGACCCACGGGTTTTATCCGCGGGGTATTTCTCATTATTTTTTTGGATTTTTTTCGCGGCGGCAGCTAGGGGATCAATACCCGCGCGGGCAGCAAAATTTACCAGACAGATCAGCACGTCACCCACCTCGTCCTCGACTTTGACACGCTGCTCCGGCGTCAGCTTCTGACTCTCATCCGGAGTGAGCCACATAAATAATTCCTGAAGTTCAGCTGCTTCAACCGCCACAGCGGTCGAGAGATTTTTTGGCGTATGAAATTTTTCCCAGTCGCGGTCTTTTGCGAATTTTAGGACGGCGTCTTTCAGCTCATCAAGACTTCTCATTTACGGTTATCCTTGTTTTTTGGTCTTGGCGGAAATTTTGCGGGCTTATTCCCCGACGGCGCGCCACTATGACTCTTACTTTGGCTATGACTACGCCCCTGACCGCCACCTTCGGATCTGCGAGCTTCTTTAAATGTCTTTTTGCCTTCTTTGCGGAGAAGCTTCTTATCAAGCTCCTCATGGTCAGACTCCAAGGCCTTTGCCAAAGTTTCTGGTGTGACGACCTCGCCCGGGCGCGACTTGGAGACCTGCTGGAAGTAATAAGACAAAGCGCCAGACTCCTCGTGCTTAAGCTTAGCCTGATCAAGCTTGGCGTTCTTACGGAAAACAAACAGGTAGTTAAACCCGCGAAGGTAGAAATTTCCCTCGATCGCCGACGTGTTCCAGTGATTACGCTTTAGCTTTTTATTGTGCCGCGTAACACACACGATATCAACAGGATCAAACAGGGCGGATAATCTCAAAAATAACTCAAACCCGAGCGGAGCAAAGGGTTTTCCCTTGGAAAACGAGTCTTGAATATAAAGCGCCAGATAGCCGCCGTCTTTAGTTACACGGTAAAGCTCAGCGATCACCTGTTCCATCGCCTCAAAGTACCCACCTTCCCGGGCATCAAGCTCGCCGATACAAGCGGCGTCCCCGCTATACTTAATGTGATTGCTGTACGGCGGATCCATAAACACAAAATCAACCGCGCCCTTCTCAAGGGGAAGTTTTCTGGCGTCAGATTTTTTGACATCAGACCGTGACGGCGCCAGGTCAAAGCCAAGCCCCTTCCGGCCAAGATCCTTACAAACATCAAGCGTGGTGCCACTGCCGCACATAGGATCAAGAATCGTAGCTCCTGGCTTGGTATAACGCTGAAGCAGATTCCAGATCACATAGCTCGGCGTCACGCCAGCGTACTCACCGTCACCTTGCTCATTTTGTCCATAATGCTGACTCGGGAAATCCCAGAGGGTGGTCGTCTGTATCAGCGGCTTTGGCTGCTTAAATTTCTTGTCCTCCACGGGCGCGCCGCCCTCGCGGGACGGGCGGTTAAAATCGCGCTCAGGAGCGGAAAATTTGCGGTCTTTTCTGAAGTTCATGGATACCACCTTATTAAGGAAACAATATATCTTGCGTCACGGGAAACGCGGACGGCCAAATCTCTCGCCAATAATCAGGAACAGGAGCTAGCAACCTCATCGGCTCGCCGCCAACCGGATGCTGGAATTCAAGACGTGCCGCGTGCAACGCGACCCGGCCCTCCCAGCCACCCTTGGCACCATATTTCACATCTCCCACCAATGGGCAACCAATTGCTGCCATCTGGGCTCTGATCTGATGACTGCGTCCGGTCACAGGTTTCACCTCAACAACTGCCCTGCCCTCCGCGGTCGCCAGGACGCGGTACTTGAGCAGACACTTCTTGCCGTCTTTTGCACCTGATTTTACGACCCGGGCGCGGTTTTCGTCTCGGTCTTTGGCGAGCCAATGCTCAAGCGTCCCTTCAGCTTCCCGGGGTACTGCCGAGGTCACCGCGACGTAGGTTTTGTTCATTTCCCGGTCACGGAAAAGCTCATTTAGTCTTGTGGCCGCTTTACTACTGATGGCGAAAAGTATCACGCCACTTACCGGGCGATCAAGAAAGTGAATCGGAACGCAGTAGCCTTTTTTGCCTTCGGCTTGCCTTGCGACATTCCATGCTCTTACTATTTCCAAAAGCGTCTGGTCGCCACTGTCCTCACTAGCAACGGGAATCCGCGCGGGTTTAACCAAGGCGACCAGATGACGGTCTTCATAAATAATGTCTGGAAAAACCATGATGAGACATCCTCACCGGCTGGCTTATAACCGGCCTGCGAAAAATTGAGTGATGGCTGCCCAAACACGGGAATTTGTGGGGATGACCATGTGGCTACTTGCGACTTCAACATTTAACATAGCGGCAGGAATAGGAGCGGAGCCAAGGATGAGTCCTGGACGCTGCCAGATGTTAAGCCACTGAGTCGTGGCATGCAGCTCGTCCATTTCCACCGGTGACAGGTCTCTTGGAAACTCTTTACAACCAGCATCTCTTACCTGGTAACACGTGACAAGGCTAATGGGATCTATCGTGATCAGTATTGTCGGAACGTGCATCGCGCCAAAAAGTGGCGAAGCGGCGAGTTTCATAGCCCTCCATCCACCGTGGGAGTGACCAATGAAGATTACCTTTTTGTGATTTTGGACATGACTCAATACCACTGCTTCCAATTGGATTTCATGAATGGAAATCATGGGCGTTTGCTCTCTCAAATCGAGATACTTGAGCTCGGGACTATGCCATTCAGCGCACGCGTAAAAAACATCGTCGGCAGGTGTCACAAGTCCAGCGGTTAATACGTTGTCGTTAAACGCGTTAAAAAGACTCGTGGTAATGAGGCCAGGAACAATTTTTGATTCGCGAAGAGAATTGCAGCTGCCATTACCTCCGAGAACCACAAATAGATTTCCGCCGGCTGGCATTGAAGGCCCGCCCGAGGTAACGACAACTGGCCCGGCTGGCGGCGGCGTCTGAACAGGACTCTCTGGTGTCGTTTGTGTCTGGGACTGAACCGGGGTCTGTGCGGGTGATTGAGATGAATCATTACCGACGGTGTCAGGTTGATGAGCCGAATCCCGGTCTTTATGTTTTTGGAGCATCTGTCCACAACCAGCGGTAAAGATGGAGGTTATGAAAAATATAATGGCCATAGAAGAACTGCTTTTCATAATGAAATCCTTAAATTTATTGAGGCAAACATATATATAATCAATACTAACATGTCAATGATTTTAATAAACTATGGGCTATTTAATGATTAATGCAATAAAATCAATAGATTCTACTAAGAAACCTATTGAATTGGCCCTGTCCAGCGTGATAAGACACCCGTCCCATTCGGAGACACGGCCCATATGAACCCCAGTATTCGTTTGACGTATTTAAGTCTGATTCTCACCATCGCAACCGCAGCGCAAGCTGAAAATCAGATAGCATACACTCATCCGGACGGACACTCGGGACGCGAAAAACTTACGCGTGTGATGACCTGTTATATAGCTGACGGTGTCACTGGCACCCATGATGACCGCTGCTTACAAAAGTCCGATGGTGTCATCAACGTCAGCAAAATCCCAGAGTCAGCACAAGAAGAACTTCAAGAATCGTTTACTACCGGAACGCGCTTATTTGATCTGGGGGCCATTCGCTCATGGCTTAACACATGGTCATATCCTACAAGGAGCATCCGACATCAAGACCAGCTGATTACCAATGACCTGGCTGGCTTCAGGCAATCGACAAACTTCCGCCAGTGGCCCAAAGAAATCATCGAGCGCAGCGCCATCAAGCAAAAAACCCGCATCATCTACCGCTCGCCAGAAGTCTTTTCACCCGCGACATCAGTGGCCGAATGTTACGACAGCGAGACCGGTGATGTGACCGCCGCGTTACTTGAGACCGAGATCGCCATCGAGCGCCTGGACGGCTCTGGTAACGCTGATTATTATTCCTATAATCCTGAGGGCCAACTTTCCTCCACCTCGCGGTTTCCCGCCGGTGAGAGACCAGTGCCCGACATGTGTCTAAGTTGTCATTACAACGCGTCTCAGGGAATCTTTGGCCGTAAGGGACCGGGTTAAAAAACTACTCGGCGTTAAGCCTTCATGGATTTCTTACCACTAAACTAAGAGGAAGTTTCCTCAAGCGTTTTCCTGTCGCGGCGAATATCGCGTTCGCCAGGGCGGGGGCGATTGGCGGTAGCCCTGGCTCGCCGACACCTGTAACAGGTTGAGTACTTTCTATAATATGCACCTCGATTTTTGGCGCCTCGTTTATCCGCAGCACGGCGTAGTCGTGGAAGTTACTTTGTTTGACCTGGCCATTCTCGATGGTGATCTCGCCTTTGAGGGCGGCGGAAAGGCCAAATACAATGGCGCCCTCCAACTGGGCCCTCACTCCGTCAGGATTTACGATCGGACCGCAGTCAATGGCCGCGACGACACGGTGGATTTTTATTTCGCCGGATTCGCTGACACTTACCTCGACAGCCTCGGCACAAAAACTCCCGAAACAGGCGTGTTGGGCGATTCCCCTGAATACTCCCTTGGGCGCGGGAGATGTCCAATTGATTTCTTTGGCCACGCGGTCCAGGACTCCGAGGTTGCGCGGGTGGCCGGCCAAGAGTTCGCGGCGGTACGCGTACGGATCTCTCCCAGCGAGGTGCGCCAGCTCGTCAATGAAGCTCTCGACCATAAACGCTTGATGGGAATGACCCACCGATCTCCAGAAACCGACAGGAACACCCGGATCCGCGTAATGATAGTCGACCAGGATATTCGGGATTTTATAAGGTATGTCTTTGGCGCCTTCCGTGGAGGTGTCGTCAACCTTCAGGCCGTGAAAGGTGAAGCCTGTAAATTTTCCCATCATTTTGCTGATGGATGGCGGCATCCAGGGCGGCATCATGGCGCCAATGGCATGAGGGAGGAATTGTGCCAGGATCGCCGGCCCCACGACCCGGTGTTTCCAAAAAAGTGGATTTCCGGACTGGTCGATTCCCCCCGACATGACGTTGTAGCTGATGGGGCGGTAAAAATCATGCCGCATGTCCTCCTCTCGCGACCAAAGGACTCTTACCGGAACGTTCACCTCACTGGCAAGTGTAACAGCCTCGGCGACGTAGTCCGCGACAAGCCTGCGGCCGAATCCACCACCGATGCCTGTTGTGTGAATTTTGATTTTTTCCGGCGCGAGTCCGGTAATGGCCCGGGCTACTTCCATGCAGACACCGGGAGTTTGTGTCGGAGCCCAGACCTCACAGGAGTCTGACGTTACCCTGGCGACGCAATTTTGTGGCTCCATGGTGGCGTGAGCGAGATAGGGGGTCTCATAGACGGCGTCGATTGTTTTAGCCGCGAGTTTTTCATGATTTTTGACGTCACCATCCTCGCGCGTTACTTTGCCGTCATTTTTTGCCAGCTCAATAAACGCCTGGCGAATTTTGTCAGAGGACAGACCCGCGAGATCACCCTCATCCCAGGTAATCGTCAGCAGTTTCGCTGCCTGACGCGCCTGCCAATATGTGTCAGCGAGTACCGCGACAGAAGCGCCCGTGTTTATGATGTGCTTTACGCCAGGTGATGCCTTGGCCTGTTTATCATCAAGGGATTTGACGCTGCCGCCAAAAACGGGACAGCGGACAATGGTGGCTGACAGCATCCCGGGAATAACAGTATCAATTCCATACTTTGCCTGGCCTGTGACTTTCGCGTTGCCGTCGACACGTTTTGTCGCTTTACCGACATAGCGGTATGTCGCCGGATCCTTAAATTTGGGAGCAGGAACAGGCAATTTGCCAGCGGCGTCCGCGAAGGCACCATAAGATCCTTTTTTGCCGGTTTTATCGTGGTAAATCATTCCGGACGCGGTGCGGCACTCCGCGGGATCTACGCTCCATTCCTTCGCCGCCGCATGAGTGAGCATCTGCCGCGCGGTGGCGGCGATTATTTTGAGAGGCTGCCAGGCGTTGCGCACACTTGAGCTTCCACCGGTCATTTGCGCGCCAAGATCACTGTGCGTAGTGTAAATCCGGTCCGCGATGGCGTTCTCAATGGTCAGTTGCTCCAGATCGACATCGAGTTCCTCGGCGACAATCATGGCGAGCGCTGTGTTAATGCCCTGACCCATCTCTGTTTTGTCGAGAACGAACGTAATGGAATCAGAGTCGATCCGCAGCCACGGGTTTGGCAGCGTCATGGCCGCGGGTTCGGCGGCGAACGCTTTGTTTGTCACAAGATCAATGCCAATAGCGAGGCCGGCTGTGGTTGTGGCGGCGCCCCGGAGAAAGTTTCGGCGTGAGATATTCTGATCAAGCATGGTCTGCTCCTGGTTGTTAGACTCGGTATCTAAAGTCCCGTTAAGGATGTTTCATGTTTTTCGCGGCGGTATGGATAGCGGCCCTGATCCGCGGGTAGGTGCCGCAGCGGCAGATATTGCCGCTCATGGCGGTGTCAATGTCATCGTCAGTTGGATTCGGGTTTTTGGCGAGTAGGGCCGTCGCGGACATGATTTGTCCGGACTGGCAGTAGCCGCATTGGGGAACTCCGTGCTCAAGCCATGCTTTTTGGACTTCAGTGAGTCCGTTTTTGGCGAGGCCCTCAATAGTCGTGATTTTCTGGCCACTGACCGCGGACACCGGGACTGAGCAGGACCGGATTGGGTCGCCATTCATGTGCACCGTGCATGCTCCGCAAAGGGCCATGCCGCAGCCGAATTTTGTGCCCTGTAAGCCAATATGATCACGGATAACCCACAGCAGTGGTGTTTCAGGATCAACGTTAGTGCTTTTGCTCTCGCCATTTATCGTAAATGAAATCATGTCGCCCTCTCTCCTGTAACTGAGTCAATCATATAGTTGATTTTTAAAATATCATCCGGAGTGTCGCAGTCGGTTGCCGCGCGCGGGCAGTGATAGGTCGCCACGTCGTCAGAGTAACGCTGAATGACTGCTTTCGCCCCGCGGTCGCCTTTTAAACTCAGAAGATCCGGATACACACAAGCATCAAACAACGCCGGCACGCCAATAACGCCGTCGTAGGTCATCGCCGCGATGGGGCAAAACTTCGTCTCGAAAATCGCGATGAGATCATTCAGGTCCCGCCCGGTAATCAGTGGCTGGTCACATGTCATAATCAAAGCCGCGCCGCTGTCCGCGGGAAGCCCCCTGATGCCGGCGACTATCGATGACGCGATGCCTTCATGAAAGTCCGGGTTATCGATGAATGTCACGGAGAGATCCTCAAGCTCATGCCTGATGGCCTCAGAAGACGAGCCAACAACCACGAATATATTGCCGGCGCCGGATTTTGCGGCCGTGGCGACGGCTCGTCTGACAAGAGTTTCGTTATTAATTTTGATGAGCTGTTTTGGTGAACCCATCCGTGATGATAGTCCCGCTGCCAGGATGATCACGTCTGGTTTACGGTTGATTAGTTGGTAACGTCTTGTCTCCGGAGTTGTTTTGTATCGGCCTGACTGTGTCTCCGCGAGGGTCGCGAGCGCGATGGCCTCAGGACCATAGCCTCCCAGACTAAGTCCCATGGGAGCGCGCAACACGGGCGCCACACCGTGACGCTCTCGCGGAGTTAAGTTTTTCATGATGTCATGGGCACGTTTTTCAGGTCCGAGCAGGCCGATGTAGGGCAGATCGTAATGGGCGAGAATTTTGAGAATCTCGATATCCCGGTTGAAGTTGTGAGTCATAATGATCGCGAACGCGGGGTTTGATTTGTCGTGGAAAATCTCGTCGGCAAGCTCGCGGGTCAGATGAGCCCGGAATATCTGACCGGCCGCGGGAAAATTCTCATCGGAGGCGTATGCTGGCCTGGGATCAACGACGGTGACAGTCCAGTCGAGATCAGTGGCCCATTGACAGAGCGGCTTCGCGTCGACGCCGGCGCCAAAAATAACCAGATCCCGTTGCTCAGGCGTGGACTTTCTGGAGACCGCCGGAAGTTCTAAAAACTCCAGCGTCTTCCTGATGTGATTATCAATTTCGGTAACTTTTAATGGCGTTGAGCTCCCATCAAAAGGAATCAGAGCGATTGTCAGTGAGCCTTTGCAGCCCAGACCTGATCCCAACGTCACGTCAGCGTCATCGGTGGTGTCGTATTGAAGACTCGTTGGCGTGAGAGCGTTCAATGACTCAAGGGCGGCCTCGGCGATGGCGGATTCAAGGCAGCCGCCGCTTAACATGCCGGTCCAGGAGCCGTCTTTCCTGACGATCATCCGGGTGCCGGATTTGTGATATGTGGACCCGCTGGTGGCGGCCAGAATGGCGATGACAAAAGATCTCCCGGCAGAGGTCTCCTGATCGATGCAATGCGTTACCTGGCGGCGAAGATTCACGGTGCGTCCTTGCTCCATGGTGCTTTGGCGTCAATGCAGTTTGTTAGCTGATTTACTATGTCGTATTGTAATCAGAAGTTCAAAAAATTCATACAAATCTGTTTTTATAGGACCCAATATTTGTTTGAATATTAAGCAGACTAGGGGTTTGATGTCGAGCAATTGGACCGGTAATAGATAAGGCATTTAAGAACGTATTAAACCGATAAGACGGTTTATGAGACGGACTTATCCTGCTCTATTGACAAGAAGTCATTCTGCCGCCAACACCAGAACACGGATAATTTGTTGGGAGTTTATTTGCAGACGAGACTGCCATATGCAGCAAGCGAGGGCGTCGTTTTTGGGGAGCAATTTGAAGCATCTGTTGATTGTGAGCTTTCCACAGTACTTTTGACGTTTGAAACAGTTCCAGCCGTAAATGTTGTGCTAAACGTGCAGGACTGACCCATAGGACTCATGACATTAAATGATTTTGGACATCTACTCGCATGAAATGAAGATTGACTTGCTGCTGCTTCAGACAAATTTGGACTTGAGGAGACGTTGCTACAGGCAAAGGAAACTGTATATGTTGCTGACGCAATAGCCGATGTGGAATTTAATTGGATGCCTGAAATACATCGCTCATACCAGTAGAAATTCCCATTTTGGGGCGAAGGTGTTGGCAATTGATTTTGGTTTGAAGTGCCATCGGAAGATGGGCCACTAGGCCATTCAGAGTCATTATTGGAAGGCCCACCTGGCGGTATGTTTTGACTTCCAGCTGGAAGATTTTGGCACTGATTTGAAAAGGCATCATTTCTCATCTTGCCCGCACACCCATTATTTAAATCTTCGTTTTGAAGGGCCTTACAGTAACTTGCCAAATCTGAAAATGAATGAGCTCCTGTTTTACAGCCATTTTCTGTGTAATCGTAAGAATAGTTTTCATTTTTCTTTTCAATTTTTTTAGACGTCATGCAGCTTGCATTACAAAGAGATAATAAAATAAAAATTTGATA
>CANILH010000069.1 GCA_947468665.1 Oligoflexales bacterium
AAGCTGAGACAAAGATAATGGCGGACATCACAAGTAATGACGTCTTCGCGTTGATCGCAGAAATAAATCTCAATTTGCCAAATATAGTCAAAGGTAACCCCTCTTAATCACTAGACGTGATCGGCAGAAATGGGGGCGGACTTTAGTTTGTGACCTGGAGGGGGGGGTGGATGGTGTTTTAATTAATTAAATCAGGTTGTTATAGCATACGGGAGTCAGTCGGGGGCAAACGGATCTTCAGGTAAGTGTTCTTATCAGCGCTAAGCCCTCGCGCCAGGGCAGGACATGGATTCCAGACGGCAGATCGTAGGCTCTGGGTGTATGACAAAAGCAATATCGGGGAGTTTTTGGATAGTCCTCACCAAAGGCGATAAGGCCGTCCAAGTCATCGTCATTAGGATTGGACGACGATTTAAACTCGACCGCGGCGACTGGCCTGGACGCTGACCTCGCGATAATCAGGTCTACTTCAAGGCCATTCTTGTCGCGCCAGTAAAAGAAACGAAAGCCACGCTCAAAATAGTCATTATGACGAATCACTTCCTGGGTCAAATAGGTCTCAAACAGTCGTCCGTATCGAAAAGACGATCGTTTCAATTCCACGTCGAGTTCGCCATTGAGAGCGTTAAGTACACCACAGTCAAACCAGTAGTATTTTGGAGCTTGCAGCAATTGTCGCTTTACAGACTCCGACCAACCATCCAGCCGATGACAAAGCAGGGTATCTACGAGTATCGAGAAGTATTCCTGAACGGTATTGGAGGTGGTTTTCAACGAACGCCCGAGTTTTGAGTGGTTGACAGGCTCGCCATTAAGCTGGCCGGCAAGGTCTAAAAATCGCGCGAAGCGGTCAATCTTGCGCACCAAAGCCTCTTCCTGAATTTCCTCTTTGAGATAAGTTCCGATATATGTTCGTAACCTATGATTAGCGAACTCGCGCTCAAGATAAACGCCCGGCAAACTTCCAATGCGCAGTACGGTGTCAATATCCAATTCCGTTTCTAGTATTGAAAGCGGATGCAAATAAGTTGTCAGCGCTCTCGCCGCGAGAAGATTCGCGCCGGATCTTCTGAGTTTGCGGGCGCTGGATCCGGTTAAGACGAACACCAGTCGATTCTTGTATTTTTCGATCAGCAGGTGAACTTCATCCAAAAGCATTGGGAGCTTCTGAACCTCGTCGATAGCTACGACCAAGGTTTCATTTGCTCCCAGGGACTTGATGCGCGCGTTAATCTCACGTGAAAAGAGCGAGGGTTCTGCCATGTAGCGATGAAAATATTCAGAGTCGAGAAGTGAGATTATGACTGAACCAGTTGGTAATGTAGCCTCAATCAGCTTCGTTTTGCCGGAGCCTCGCGGCCCAAACAAAAAGATACTTTGCTTTTTATCAACAAATTTAGCTAGTTCTAGCGCTCTATTTATCATACTTAAAAAATATATCTAAATTTTAAGTAGAAGTCAAGGGGTGTAGCAGCCACTCCCGGATCGGCTCCACGATAATCTCGGTATTGTTCCCTGAAATAGTCTCTCTGTGATCAAAAGTCAGAATCAGGGTCTTACGCACCTTCATCTCATCGGAAGCCGCCCGCAGGCCTCTTATTTCCCGATCTCTGGTTTTGGCTTCTGACATTTGCCAGGTTACTTGAATCAGTTGATCGGTTTTGCCGTCAACGCGCGTCAAAAAATCTACTTCATATCCGGATTGAGATACAAAATAGAACAAACTCAAACCAGGCTCAAAACCACGACGAACCAACTCAATAAAAACCAGATTCTCGAGCAATCGCCCATGATCTGGCGATGTTGATACTTTTTTCGCGGCGAGAAATCCATTATCGAAAATATATGCCTTGCGGTCGAATTTGAGTCGTTTTCTCACTCCGAAATGAAAACGATCCAGGTCCGCGAACAAATAAGCCTGCTCACCGTACATCAAAAAATTCTTTATCGTTGGGGCGCTCACGGCTTGTCCCATGGCCCGCACCAGACTTTCGTTGTTGAAACGTGTGGTGACGGAGTGAAGCATCAAATTATAGAGCGCGTGCAGATCGCGAACATTTCTGATTCTATGCCGACGCACCACGTCCTTCAGGATTATTGAGTCCCAGAGAGCGCCAAGATAAGACGAACTCTCAGAAAGACCGGTAACAATCTCTGGATATCCGCCATTTACCAGATACGATAGAAATAATTCCTCACTGTCTTTTTGCTGCCGTCCTAAAAATTCCTTATAGGAAAAGGGCAGAATTTTTATCGCCAGATGGCGGCCTGTTAACGCGGATGCCAGTTCCTGACTTAAGAGATGCGCGTTGGATCCTGTGACGATCAGATTTCGTCCCTCGCGGTGTAAGCGATGAATAAATTGCTCCCACCTGTCAAAATTCTGAATCTCGTCAAAAAACAATATTTCCGCGTCTGGATAGACCCTTTCCAGAGCGGACATGATGTCGTCTCCTGTCGCGTCGACGGGAAAGCCTTCGTCCTCAAAATTTAGATACGCGAATTTTCGACCCTGAACGGCCTTTTTTGCCAGTGTGGACTTACCGCATCGACGCGGTCCCAAAATGACTTTAACAAGTGGGGAATTAAGGGCGGAAATCAGTGTTTCCAGAGCGTCACGGTCGTGATAGTTCATGACAATGCCATGATTTATCTCGTTTTTTTGCCTTTTAAGGAGGCGTTCTAGATTCGAAATTAAATTACTCATACTTTAGAATAACCCCTATTATTCTAAAGTATAGAATATTTACTTCCGAATACCAAGCTAAGTAATGACCGTTAAACGCCAATCCGCCCTAACACGAAGTGAAACAGGATCTCAGCCCCAATGCGGGCGGCCCGGCCGGTTGGGTCCAGGTCGGGGGCGATCTCGGCCAGCTCCAGCATGGTAATTTTCTTATTCGCGCCAGCCAGGCGCGCGAATTGACAGAGCTCCCAGGCGGAGAATCCAATCACAGGAGCAGCACTTACGCCCTCGATTCCCTCGCAACAGTCCATGTCGATCGTAAGAGCTACAGCGTCGGATTTTTTGGCGAGGTTTGCTAGAAGCAGTTTGAATTGTTTGATGGCGTCGCCTTTGCCGCGGATTTTAGCGAATTCGTGGACTGCTACTTTTTCTTTTTTGCAGTAGTCAAAATGCGCGCGGGCATTGCGTCCTTCGCGGGCGCCGAACTGAACCAGGTGAGTTCCCTTGACAGCACCGCTCTCCAGAATCTGGCGAAACGGTGTGCCGGAGTGGGGGAGTTTATTCTCGAACTCGCGGACGTCGAGGTGGGGGTCAATATTGATGATGCCGAATCTCTTGAGGCCCTTGGCGGTTTTTAGTCCTGAGAACGTACCCATGATGTGGGGCGCGGCGAAATCATGTCCGCCACCGATGGCGATCACGGTGGCACCCGCCGACGACAGCGTCGCGGCGGCGTTAAAGGCCCGCTCGTGGGTCGTGAGAATTTGGTCACTCACGTGAATATTTCCGGCGTCGAGCCAGCGGTGTTTCTCGAGGTTTTTGCTGACAGGCCAGGCGATTTTATAGAAGGCCGCACGGACGGCATCCGGTCCAGATTTGGCTCCGGGACGACCTCGATTGAGTAGCACACCGGTGTCGTCCGGCGCGCCGATCAAGGCGAACGTGGGTTGTTTTGATCCATGAACATTATCGATAGCGATACTTTCTGCCCACTCGCCAAGGCGTGGATCGCCGTCGCGTCCTTTAAAAAATAACGCTGTGGATGCCGGGGTTGTTTTCAAAGTGAAAGTCCTCAAATTGAGCCCGCGTGTTTTGTCACCCGGGAGGATGGTGTTACGGCCAGAAATTACTGGTATAATGATAACTTAAAACCGGAGGAATGATGATGCGCAGAATTATTTATTTATTAGTAGCGGTTCTCACCCCGACAGTCGCCTTCAGTGCCGCGATCCACAGCAAAAATGTTACTCATACCCAGGCTTATAAGCTACATCCCGAGCGGGGGCAGTATGTTGACATTAAGGTCACTCCTCCGGGCGCCCGTGGCGCAGATGGGCGCGTACTGGTAGAGGTTTATAATCGCGGTAAGAGTCACCTCGCGCTGATTCAGTTTGACCTCACGCTTACCAATCACGGTGGCTTTGGTATAACGGCGGCTGTTAAAGCTGAGGATCTGAGCCCTAATATGTCGGGAAGCCAGTGGGTCAAAATACCTATGATTAAGGGGGCTTTTCCGGTTATTGATGAGGCGATTGTCGATAACGTGCGTGTGGTTACGGTTGATGCGAGGGATATCAAAATCAACACGTATGTGGATCTCATAAAAAATTAGGACGATTGGGGTACTGATAGAATCTGATGTAGGCAGACGGGACACGGCATCTGCCATTTTGAGGCGTGGCGCGCTCACCGAGACCTGTCGCTCGGCTGACAGTGGGATTATGGAAGAGTGGAAAAGTTATGGGACTTGACGGGCTGTCGGCCTCGCTCTTTTACGGTCTCGGTGAGCGCGCCACGCCTCCAAATGGCAGATGCCGTGTCCCGGCTGGACATATCGGGTTCTATCAGTGCCCCATTTTCTCAGGCCGGTTTTTTGTGAGTCTGTGGCGGACAAATTCGGACGGGCTGGCGTAGGTTCAGTGGCAATAAGTAACCTGCAGTTCAACTACAAATTTTAAGCGCCTGCGCGCGGGCTCAGAGGGCTCATACGCGTTCGCGGTTGGGTACCCCAAAAGCGAATGCGTATGAGCCCTCTGAGCCCATACGCATTGGTTTAAAATCTGTAATTGAACTTCCTACTCCCGAACTCCGACCCCAAAACATCTCCCAGCTCACAGAAGCTCAAATATCCCCGCGGCTCCCATCCCTGTGCCGATGCACATCGACACTAATCCCCACTTTTGTTTGTCACGCTTCATGCCATGTAACAAAGTCGCTGTGAGTTTGGCGCCCGTCGCTCCCAGCGGGTGACCAAGAGCGATCGCACCACCGGTCAGGTTGATTTTGGAGGGGTCAAGCTTCAGCGTACGGATAACCGCCAGCGCCTGGGCTGCAAATGCCTCATTGAGCTCAATGCGGTCAATCTTATCAGCGGTGATCCCTGCTAGTTTGCAGGCTTTCGGGATCGCCGCGATGGGTCCGATACCCATAACTCTCGGAGGGACGCCAGCGACCGAGAAACCGGCGAAGCGGGCGATGGGTTTGAGGTTATGCTTTTTGACGAAGTCCTCGCTGCACACAAGACACATAGCGGCGCCGTCACTCATCTGGGAGCTGTTGCCGGCTGTAACTGTGCCGCCCGGCTGCAAAAACGCGGGACGTAATTTGGCGAGGGCGGCGACACTGGTGTCAGCTCTTGGGCCTTCGTCGGTATCAACCACGAATTCTTTGATGTCGACTTTGCCGCCTTCTTTCGGGGTACGAGACTCGACTTTGATGGGAATGATCTCGTCTTTAAACAGGCCGCCTTGAATGGCCTTAGTAGCTTTCTGATGACTCTCGTAGGAGAACTGATCCTGATCTTCGCGGGAGACTTTGTAGTCCACGGAGACGTTTTCAGCGGTCATGCCCATGCCGAGGTACGCCGCGGGATGAAGGTCATTCATCTTACGTCCACCGACGACTTTGTGTCCCATCATGGGGATCAGCGACATGCTTTCGGTTCCGCCAGCCAACAGGCAATCAGCTTGCCCGGCCATGACGCGGTCAGCGGCCATGGCGATGGTCTGAAGTCCTGATGAACAGAAGCGGTTGATGGTAACGCCCGAGACCGACTCTGGGAGACCCGCGAGCAACACCGTGAATCGGGCGACATTCATACCTTGCTCGGCCTCTGGCATAGCACAACCGAGATAAACATCCTCGATCAGTCCCTGATCAAAAGACGCGGTGTGACTTAAGACTCCGCGGATGACATCGGCGGCTAGCTCGTCAGGACGTTTAGCGCGAAATCCACCGCGAAAGGCTTTGCCGACGGCACTTCGGTAAGGTGAGACAATATAAGCTGTTTTGTTTGACATGGTAGGTACCTCTTAATTTCGTTTTTAGTTTCGCAGGGGCGAGCCGTTTTTTAGCATGTACTCAATCCGGGCGAATGTCTTTTCGGTCTGACAGAGTTCCACAAAAGCCTCACGCTCAAGATCAAGCAAGTATGCCTCAGAGACCGTCTGACCGCCGTCGATCTCACCGCCACACAATACGCGGGCGATGCGCTCGGCAATAAAGGCATCGTGTTTGCTGACTTGTTTCTGTTCCACCATGTTGTAGAGCATCATGCGGAATGTCTGCACGCCGGGGTCTCCGAGCACTTTAATATCCGTGCGTGGCAGCGGCGGCGCGTAACCGCAGGAGACCATGTGCAGTGCCTGGGATTTCGCCCGGGCAACGATATGATCTCTTGAGATGGAAATCGTTGTGGTCGCCGGAAATAGACCCATATCAACCGCCTCATGAGCTGACGATGATGTGCGGGCCATGCCGATGAGGAGAAACGCCCGCTGCAGAAACTGCATCGGATCCGGACGTTCAGCGAGTCCCATGGTGTCGTAGCAACGCAGAGCCAGTTCTTTGGTTCCGCCGCCGGCTGGGAGCAGACCCACACCAATCTCGACCAGGCCAGCGTATGTTTCCGCGGCAGCAACCCGGTGAGCGGCGTGCAGAGCAACCTCGCATCCTCCACCAAGAACCAGACCGTGAGTGGCGGCGACCACCGGGAACGGAGCGAATTTTAGCATCTGGGTCGCTCCCTGGAAGGAACGAATGAAGCGGTCAAGGGTCGGCCAGTCTTTTTTGCTGATGACCTCGAGGACTTCCTTGAGGTTTGCTCCGGCAGAGAACGCCTCGCCCTCATTGCCAATCACCATGGCGTCAAAGGACTCCGAGACCTTCGGGATTGATTTCAGGATGAACTCAATCATGGAGCTGTCGAGAGCGTTCATGCGGCTATGAAATGTCAGGCAGGCGACGCCGTCACCGATATCGACCAGTGACGCGTTTTTGATTCCCATGACGACACGCTTGTCGGCGTCGGACATGAGCTTCGGTAGACGGAAGTTGTGGGCCTCAACAGGGATTTTCGGACGGGATGGTTTTTGGGAATAGTATTGATCCGATGGTCCCTTCAGGCTCCAGTCGAGAGTTCCGGGTGCCACGTCATAAAACTTCACGCCGGGTTTGCACCAGTCGGGGAGTTTGGCTTTGTCTTCCTGCATGCGTTTAAGGATCTTGTCGTAGCCAAGTCCTTGCCACAGCTCAAAAGGTCCCATTTCCCAGTTAAAGCCCCATTTGATGGCATCGTCGATTGGTTTTGGCACACCGCCGGCGATCTCCTCCATCAAAAGAGCTGAGTAGCTGAATGTGTCTCTGAGCACCCGCCAGAAAAACACGGCATAGTGATCTTTCTGCTCAAGAACATGAGAGATTCGCTTGATTAGATCTTGTTCTTTGCTTGCTGCAGCGAGCCAGGTGACGTCAGCGACGTCTTGGGCCTCGTATGTTTCCTTAAGTGGACGGTAGGCGAGGATGACGGTTTTGCCGTTGGCGTCTTTATCTTTTTTGTAGCAGCCGACGTTGTTTGTTTTTTGGCCGAGTTTGCCACTTGAAATCAGATCGTCACACCACTTGGGCATTTTAAACAGTTCGCGGTAAGGGTCTTGGGGGGCCCGGTCATAGGTGTTTTTGGCAACGTGGGCGAACGTATCAAGACCCACGACATCCATAGTGCGAAAGGTCGCTGATGAGGGACGACCCATGAGTTTTCCAGTAAGGGCATCGACCGTCTCAATATTTAGACCAAGGTCTTTCATGGCGGCAAGAGTTGCTTGATTGACGAATACGCCAACGCGGTTGGCGATAAAGTTAACGGTGTCAGACGCGTGAACGACACCCTTACCGAGAGTTTCCTCGGACCATTTTGTGAAATCCCTGATGAGTTCTTTGCGGGTCAGTCCGTGGGGAATGATCTCCAGAAGCTTCATGTAGCGAGGCGGGTTGAAAAAATGGGTGCCAAAGAAGTTGGTGACAAATTGCTCCGGCATGTCCTTGGCAATGTCATCAAGGTTAATGCCCGATGTATTGGTCGTGATCGGGATTCCTGGTTTGGCATATTCCATCACCTGTGTGAACAGTTTCTGCTTGACGTCCAGTCGCTCAACGACAGCCTCAACCACCCAGTCACAGTCTCTCAGGACAGACATGTCGTCTTCGAAGTTACCTGGAATAATTCCCTGGAGAGCGGAGGCGGAGAAAAGAGGAGACGGTTTCAGGTTCTTTAAATTCTCAATCGCCAAAATGGCGCGCGTGGTGCGGATATTCTTGCCGACGATCTTGGCGTCCTTGGGGTCTTTGGGTGCCTCGGTACTATGCAGATCCAGCAAATGAACGCGGATTCCCGCGGCCGATAAGTGAGCAGCTATCTGAGCGCCCATGACGCCGGAGCCAAGTACGGCGGCGCGACGAATTTTGAGAGGTTGTGGCATAGGGGATGTTCCTTACTTTGGGGAGGCCTAAAAAATAAACTGAGACAAAAATGGTAAATGTTTTTTGCCAGTTGCGCAATTGTGGTAAATTACTTAGGTGGTGTTTTTGTAATTTAAACTTTTTAAGAATTGAGGGTCCGCAATGAGTGAGCTTAGAAGCGCGCAATGGACGCTGGACGCGATCGAGAACGGTTCCTCAAACGCGGCCACTATTTATAAATCCGCCGCAGATCTTGACCCGGTGACCCTTTATTTTGTTTTTCGGTATATCAGGGAGATTTATACACCCGATAACCCCTCTGCCACTGGGGTTATAGAGCGGATGGTTGAGCTGACCAGCACCTATGACGATTTGGTAAAAAAATCAAAAAAAGGCGAAAAAGACCCGATTAAAGAGTGGTTTGACGATACACATCGCATCAAAGAGTTTCATGGCCGTCCTCACGATCTGCTGGAAGTGATTGTTGAGAAGATCGAGAGCTGAGGATTTTCGCCATATTATGATACAATAAGATGCAGACTGCGCGCCTTGCGCTTGATTTGGAGGTTTGTCATGAGGTTTATTCTCTCATCTATGTTGATTGCGGCTTTTTCAATTCTGTCCGCGTGCCAAACTGGCGGTACCGTCGCCGGTAATGAGGGTGGCACGGAACCTGTCAATGAGCAAGAAGGCTATGAAATGCAAAAGGCCGTGAATCGTTGTCACCGTACAGGCGGGAGTAGGGTGGTTAAGATCAGGGGCGAGCTTAAGTGCTACTGATTCGCTGATTCGGCTGAAAAATGGCCTATATCTGCGTTGCTTGTCACGGAAAAATGCTCATTTGCTAAAGCAAACTGCGCTTTTTCCGCTCCTCTCGGCTTGATCTCGGCCTTTTTGAACTAACTCAGGTTTTGTGGGAATAGTTAATTTCTAGGGGCAAACTACAGCTTGCCTTGTAGTTAAACGACATTGACATCGATCGACTTATCGTTGTACGATCCAGCTATGGATGGTATGAATGGGGGATTTATGTCAGTAAAAGTATCGCCAAAGTATCAGGTGGTTATTCCGGAAGCGGTGCGTAAGACGCTGGATCTGAAGCCCGGAACCCAGGTGGAGGTCATTGCCAAGGGCAATATCGCGTATATTGTACCCGTCGAGTCTATTGCTAGTCTTCAGGCACAGATGGAGGGGGAGCTTGATCAGGCGTCTCTCCGGGATAAGAAGGATCGCGTAAAATGAAAGACCTGGCTGTCGTCGATTCGTCCGTCTGGATCGAGTTGCTCGGAAAGGGAAAGTTAGCTAAAAAATGCGCGGCTGCCCTGCAGTCCCATAAGGTCGCTGGTGTGCCGTCATTGGTAACCTACGAGGTCTGCCGGAAGGTGCAAAGTAAATTATCGGCTGAACATGCCCTTTCAGTGGCGGCGATGCTCAGGCAATACGGTATTCTTGATCTGACAGATCAGATAGCGTTGTTGGCCGTGGATTTGTCGCTTGAGCATAAAATTCCGATGGCCGACAGTATTGTCCTTGCTCATGCGCGAGAGATTGGCGCGACCCTATTAACTATGGACAATGACTTTGCCAAGCTGGACGGCGTTTTGATTGTTCGTTAGGACGTCCTCTTGCTGTTGGTTAAGGACATGATTCACCGATTCTCCGTAAATTGCTCAACACGGCGTGAGAGGGCTTCCATCTGCTCCTCCTCAGTCTCAATCTCCCGTTCGATCTGGTCGATGGACGGCTTCATGAGAGCGGTCGCGAATAAGGCCGTATATAGAGCAGTGAAAAGCGTTCCGCCGACCATCAGGAGCATCGCGAGCCATTTTCCGATCGTTGTCTCAGTTACAACATCACCATAGCCAACAGTGGTCGCTGTTGATATGGCCCAATATAGCGCGTCTGTTATGCTGTGCAGATTCGGATTGGTGTCAGACTCAAGCATGTAGAATATCGAGGCCGCGGCGAAGATTAAACTATGCACGAGAATTGTCAGTTGCCAGAATACGGGGCGTTTCACGAGCCAAAGTAACCGGTCAAACAAAAGTATCTGGCGGATTTGTTTTTTGATGTGCGGTTTGAGCATTGCGCCAATAACTCCAGACATAAAACAACTGTAACAGCAGGCAGACGCTTACATGCGCCCGGCAATGCCGATCCTGGTGAGAATATCAGACCCCAGCACGGCGTCTTCACCCACGTCCTGGGCAGCGATCCAGGCGGCTCGTGAAAGCAACGTATAAGCCCTCGCCGCCGCGAAGTCCTGGGAGCAACCAACCGCCAGATGGGCGCCAATGATCCCTGCCAGCAGGTCTCCAGAACCAGCCCGCGCGAGTGTGGTATTGCCAGACGCGCAGATGATCGGAGCGGATTTTTCTGGTGTCACAATCACTGGTGCCGCGTTCTTATAAATAATATGAGCGCCGATTTTGGCGGCGTACTCTGACGCTGAGCGCACACCTTCTGGTGTTAGAGGGGGCGCGGCGCTGATGTCCTGAAGTTTGATCCACTCGCCGTGATGGGGAGTGAGGATGAACCGGCCCTTGGGAAGTGATCCTGATTTCAGAATCAGCGGAACGATTCCATGCAGGGCTCCAGCGTCCAGCAGAACGTTTCCTCCCGACTGCGCGAATTTTCTGAGGACGTCCAGTGACGCGGCGTCAAGGCACTGCTTCATCCAGCCCGGTCCAACGATGATGCAGTTCACGCGGCGGCTTGATAAAAACGTCTCAAGCGCGCCGGCGTCTATTTTGTCTCCGTCATAAAAATTCTCGATGGTTAACTCAGTCGGTATCGGCATATCCGCGGGACTTTCGCCACGGGGCGGGGCGACGCTGCACCAGCCGGCCCCGGACCTGAGGGCCGCGAGGGCTGTCATGACGGGTGCTCCGACTTTTCCGGGAGAACCGCCGATGACTAGGATATGGCCACGATCATATTTGTGGGCACTTTTGGGAAGAGCAGCCCAGGGATCTGCCCGCAGCACCGCCTGTGGATCAACCTCCAGCCAAATCGGTGACTGGCGTTTTTGGGCGTCAGTGACCGCCGCTTTGGGGAATCCGATGTCATTAACAACAACATGACCGCAGCATGCAGCACTTGGCATCAAACGGTGGATGGGGCGTGACGAGCCAAAGGTAATCGTCTCGTGTGCCGGTAATGGCGCGTTCGCTACGCTACCATCATCAGGTGACACGCCCGACGGCAGGTCTACCGCGATCACTGTCGCGCCTTGTACCTTGGAGGCTTCGGTCATTGCCGCGAGCATTTGGCCGCCACAGGGTGGCTTAAACCCGATTCCGGAAATAGCGTCAATAATGATTGGCCGCGTTAAACCGAAAGATGGAATTGTTCCAGGTCGCCATGTGGTGACAGGTACTTTCATCGCAGTGATAG
>CANILH010000070.1 GCA_947468665.1 Oligoflexales bacterium
AAAGATTAAACACAAAAAGCTCAGCTGTTTGATCACCATCCGCTGCACCCGGAATTATTTCCAAGGCCGAGTTTTTAAATTTATTTAAATAGGCGACCAACTTCGCGCCAAACCTGTCAAGTCTCTGATGATCCCCTATACCAATGTGATGTCCCAATTCGTGAGCCAAAACCGCGACGGCCTCAGTAATATCCACATTATTGGCCTCGACCATATCCTTATTTAGATAAATGACATCACCAAGATTTGATCCTGTTTTAGCGATCCGCACCTGACCATCAAGAAAAAAGAACCCCGGGTTATCCCGTTCAGATTTAAACTCAAGCGTCACGCGCTCCGTCTTAACTATAAAGTTATAAGCGATTTCAACGGCGACATTTTCGTCCCACCTGTCATCAAAGTTAAACTGATCAAGGCATGGCGAAAATGACCCTGAGCATCCCTTCAGCGCGTCGCCAATAATTCTCGCGGCCACGCGAAATGCCTGCATGGACTTGGTCTCACAGACGCCATTTCCATTATTTGAGCCACAAACGCCAAGACGCTCCGCAAAGCCCGCGGTCGGGACTACAAGAAAAACTGACACCAACAAACCAAGTTTAAGAATTTCCCGATTCATGGGTTTGGCTCCTCTGGATTAATTACAGGTGGCAGTCCAATGACTTACTTCAGTATTTAACAAATAGGCCCGAGAGCCTTCGACTGGAGAGCGGTCAAAGCGCGCGGCAAACGACAATTGACAGCGCCGACTCACCGAAGTGCCGTCTTGAGCTAGGATTTCAATTTGTGCTTTTAGGACGAGATCCGAGGTGATGACTTCAGATTCATAATCTGGATTTGTCCAGGTTGCCTGCAGAAGCCTTGATTTTTTAACCGTGACATCCCCCGCCTCACCTGAAGAAAGTGCCGCGTTTAGGATGCCTGTCATTATTTCGGTCTGCTCAAATGCCGACTGATAATCACTGACCGCGACCGTAAAAAGCCGGCCTTCAGCTAAACGCTCAACATACCCAACAGCGCCAAATTCAGGCTGCCAACCAACCGCGTTTGCGTGAACTTCAAGCAGACTTTGACTTGGCACCTCTGCCAGGCGTTTAAATAGGCTAGCCTTTTGAGACTCGGGCAGTGTCCCCGGTACATGAATGGCGAATGCTGTCGCCACAAGCGCAAGAAGATCTTTCATGGGCAATGCCTTCACAATATTTGAAGGCCCCGGAACGTAAATCATATCGAGGTTAAACCATACGTCACTTCGAAACCTTGGCTCCGCGCGAAAGGGCTTTTCAATGCCATCATCTACGAAAAATCCGGGGTCTTCTTTTTCGGACTTAAACCTTGGCTTAACAGATTTACGTTCCTCTTTGGTCTGAGACGCAAGCTCATCAAGATAGGAAGCCTCCGCCTGATTTGTGACGCAGGAAGCACTTGCCTTGCAAAGCTGAATGAATTTATCGAGTGCTATGTAGCTGTAAGCGATACGCGCCTCTGCCAGGCCGCCACCAGTTCCGGTATTAGAGCCGCCGCCACCGTTGTCCGTTGCATTTGCCACAGTTGGTGCATAAAAACTGACGCTAGTTAGAAAAACAAATAGAAAATATTTAGATGACAAGCCAAATAATTTAACTTTAAACATAAGTTATATAATCCTATTTAAAAAGACCTGTTTTAGCCATTTTTAATAACTTATATTAAAATAAATATCCAGTTCTAATTGGTCTTTGAAATTATTTGTAGAGATATTGTCGGGTTACGCTTCTCTCGACACTCCGGATACCGTCTGGCACCCCTGCGTAAACCACCTCGCCTCCCTGCTCTGAGGCATCCGGTCCCATCTCTATAAGCCAGTCAGCTCCCGCCAAGACATCCAGATGGTGCTCGACGATAATCACAGTATGCCCAAGACCGGACAGTTCTCTAAATTGCGTCATAAGACTTGCCACGTCCACGTCACTTAGCCCTGTCGTTGGCTCATCAAAAATCAAAATGGAAGGCTTACCTTTGCGGGCATCCCGCATAATCTGAACAAGCTTAAGCCTCTGGGCCTCACCGCCACTAAAGGAACTTGTCGACTGTCCTAAGGTCACATACCCCATGCCAACTTTGAGTACGGCGTCCAGACATTCAGAGAGTTTGCGATGATCAAAAAAGAAAGTTCTCGCTTCCGCGGCGGTCATGGCGAGGACATCGAGAAGATTCTTGTCTTTATAACGGACAGATAAAACGCTTTCCTGAAACCGGGATCCGTTGCATGCCTGACAGATGATATCCATCTCTCCGAGGAACGACAAATCTTCAGTTACTGTGCCAAGCCCACGGCACGCCTCACAGCGCCCCCCTGGACTATTAAAGCTAAAGGATCCTGGTGTAAGCCCCAGGCGTTCTGCCAGCTCCTGAGACGAAAATAACTTTCTGATGTGATCCATAAGATCAAGATAGGTCGCGATCGTACTCCGGCTACTCCGTCCAAGAGAGATCTGAGACACCATCAAGACATCATCATATGCCTTGATGAGATCATCAGGCCCAACAGCCCCGGTGAGATCTTTCGGGAGATCAACCTCTGGCCTTTTGTGAAGCTTATTAAATTTCGCCTGAAGCAGCGGGAAAAAACTATGACGAATGATACTTGTCTTGCCGCTTCCCGATACGCCGCAAACGGCCGTTATTTTGCCGGTAGGAATGGATATGTCGACATTTTTAAGATTATGAATCGAAGCACCCTTTAAGGTTAAATAACGCCAGGTCTTTAAGTCCGCGGGGGTATTTTTCCCTGATAGATTAATGTCACTTTTTTTGCGACCCGAGGGCGATCCCTCGAAAACAAGATGCCCGCCCTCATGACCGGCCTTTGGGCCGATCTCAATAAAATGATCAGAGCCATTAATAATAGTTCTTTCATGCTCGACCACGACGACTGTATTGCCCTGGCCCTGAAGCTCACGGATAACTCCAAGAAGATTGGCGCTGTCTCTGGCATGTAGCCCCGCCGTCGGCTCATCAAGACAAAAAAGCGTATCGGTCAGGACACTACCAAGGCAGCGGGACATGTTTATGCGTTGGAGTTCCCCACCACTTAGTGTCTTGGCACTCCGGTCAAGTGACAAATAAGAAAGTCCCATTTTCATGAGATAGCCAATCCTTGAGCTAGCTTCCAACAACGCCTCGTCAATGCCCTGGCCGCTTGAGTCTCGACCAACAATGGCTTTGACCGATGAACTCTTAAGCTTCCCAAACCAGTCTCTCAAATTCCCGACATCCATTTTTGCCGCATCATTGATGGACTTACCCATGACTTTGATGGCTCTGGCGTTTTGATTAAGTCTTTGACCAGCGCAGGTGGGACATGTGACATATTTGCGAAATCTCGCCGCGTGGATTCGGTAGTGGGTCTTATAGCGCTTTGAGTCAAGCCACTCAAAGTAGCCTTTGATCCCGGTGTAGTTTTTACCGTCGCCGTTCCAAAGCCAGTCCGTTTCTTCTTTGGTGTAATCAGAGAATTTTTTCTTTTTGATGTCCAGTTTCCTGGCCGTCGCTGATTTTTGGGCGTCGTTATAGCAAACATCGTGATCACCAAAGTTCCAGCAGATAATCCCCCGTTGACTTAGAGATGACTCTTTATCGGGAATGATTTTATTGGCGTCAAGCTCCGTGCTGCTGCCAAATCCCTGACAAGTCTGACACGCACCGATCGGATGATTAAAAGAAAATAAAGCCATGGTCGGAGATGTATATTGAATCCCGCAACACTGAAGACGCCTTGAGAACTCATGAATCTCGCCATTTGAGCCAATGACGCCAGCTTTTCCTCGTCCAAGCTTTAAGATCAAGGCAGAAGCTTCCGCGAGGCGTTTCACCGAGTCTGCGTCTACTGACACACGGTCCACTACGACCCAGGTATTGGCGCGGTCAAATTTTTTAATGTCTTCAAGACGCACTGTTTCACCTGAGACCCACAGCCTTGTAAAACCCTGTCCCTGCAAAAGAACCCTAAGTTCCTTATCTGGGACGCCCTCCCATGAGTCCATGGGAGAGGCCATCATGACGCGCTCGCCGGCCATGTTCTTTAAAATGTCTTTAGCCATATGATCAGGATCTGCCGTTACAACGGGACGACCACACTTGAGGCAAAAAATCTCTCCGCACTGAGAAAACACCACCCTGAGAATGTCATGCATTTCTGTCAGCGTGCCCACCGTGGAGCGATTATTAGCTCCGGACCGCGACTGCTGCACGGCGATGGCCGGCGGCAGATTTTTGATGCCAGAGATCTTTGGTTTTGGCATAGCCTTCAAATATTGCCGGGCAAAGCTACTGAGGCTTTCCACATACCTGCGGTAAGCCTCAGCGTACAAAGTATCAAACACCAGGGAGCTTTTGCCGCTGCCTGATACTCCCGTGACCGACGTGAGTTTATATAAAGGGATTTTTACGTCTATGGCCTTGAGATTATTAGTCTCAACGCCCTTTATCTCTATAAATTCCTGAGCCATAACTCAACCAACTCCGCCCTTGTAAGTCGCCAGCCTGTTCACCTATAATCAAGAAACCTAACAGGCAGCGTTAGCGGTCAGACTATACAGGGCGGACCCAAAAAGGTACACGGTGAAGAATACATTACGCGTAATCACAACACTTCTTTTGGCTGTTTTTGCTGGGACGTTTATTGTCGCAATCGCCAGCAAAAAAATCCGGCAAAAAAATATCGCCAAAAAACGCCTTGAACCGCTCACTGAGGTCGTCATCACCCAGGACGATAGGGCGCCACTACCGGTCAAACCCCTGTTTTACACAAGTGTCGGGGGATCCAACCAGGGAGCTAAACCAGAAGCGTCCACGAATAAATTGACAAATCGCTATACGATTGAGATCGCTACCTTAAAGACCCAAACCGAGGCTGACGACTTACTCCTTAAGCTTAAAGGCCGGGGCATCGATGGATTTTATACGCCAACCAGACGAGGCGGTGAGGTTTTCTACCGTGTAAGACTCGGAATGTTCACAAACCAGGATGACGCCGAGAAAACTCGCCTAAAAGTTTCCCAGGCGTCTCCCTATAAGGGCACTGTCGCGAAACTTCAATGAGCTGGCGCGTCAGGGGACATAGCCTCCCTTAACTCAGCTTTCAGATCCTCGACAGTTTTTTCTGGGGCTTTTTCTTTTGGGGCATCAGCTGGCTTTAGCAGCATCCTCTTTTTAGGCTCCGGGGGAGGCGTTTTTAACGACTCAGGCGCTGCAAGATCCTCTTTCTCGACGGATTTTTTCACCTCAGGTTTTTTTTCCTCCGCTTTATTTTTTTCGGGTTTCAAGTCAGCTTTTACGTCGGTTGACAAATCCTCGGTCGCCGCGGGCGCGGGCTTTTCTTTAGGGGCCTCAGTGGAGCCAGTCACGGCCTGGTTCTTGGGCGCGATTACATCTTTGGCGTCAGCTGTAAGATTCTGCTCCATTTTGCTCTTATCAACAGCGTCAATCACACCGTCTCCGTCAAAATCATAGGCCCACATCTGTGGCTCACCGTCTGGTCCGAGTACTTCCAGCATGTCAAAACGTCCGTCGTGATCAAGATCCCAGCCTACAAACCCTTCTTTTGTTTTCTTGGAGCCATCTGTATAGGTCCAGTTCACCATGATCTCAGTTTTATTTGGCAATGGGGTTTTATTCACCGCCTTCGCCCCTTCTTTCAGGGTATAAAACGCGGGAGCCACCACCTTGGCGTTACCAGAGTCTTTGGGAGCCTTGGTTGTCGCGCAGCCAAAAAGCGCCAGCATAGCCAGTGCTGATATTAATTTCATCAGTGCTCCCCCTGTTAGTTTTCCGTCAATACCTGAATACTATTGGTGTTGAAGCGTTTTTTCGGTTGCAGCAAGCCAAACCTTTAAGCAGAATGGAGGGCTTTGACTATTACCCGCGGGAGCAAAACGTGCAAGACCCTAAATATATTAGAAATTTTTGCATTGTAGCCCATATCGACCACGGTAAATCCACCCTTGCCGACCGCCTAATCGAGTACACCGGAACCCTCTCTAACCGGGAAATGACCAATCAGGTCCTTGATTCCATGGATCTTGAGCGCGAGCGCGGAATTACCATCAAAGCCCAGACCTGCTGTATGCAATACAAGGCCAAGGACGGAATCGTCTACCAGCTGAATCTGATCGACACACCTGGCCACGTGGATTTTTCCTACGAAGTCTCCAGGAGTCTGTCAGCGTGCGAGGGGGCTCTTGTTATTGTGGATGCCAGTCAGGGAGTTGAAGCGCAAACTGTCGCCAACGTTCAGCTTGCCATGCGTAATAACCTCACCTTGATTCCTGTCATCAATAAAATTGATCTACCGTCAGCCGATCCAGACCGGGTCGCTCAGGAAATCGAGGACGAACTGGCGATCGATGCGACTGAAGCGATCAGATGCTCAGCAAAATCCGGCATCGGAATCCAGGAAGTCCTGGAGGCCGTCATCCACCGCATCCCGCCACCGGCCGACAACAACACAAAGACAATGCGGGCTTTGATTTTCGACAGCTGGTTTGACCAGTACCTTGGCGCGGTCTCGTTGATTCGCGTCAAAGACGGCATCATCAAAAAAAACCAGCGAATGGTGATGATGTCCAACGGCAAAGAATTCGAGGTTCTTAAAATCGGTAAACTCATGCCCAAAGGCGTTGAGGTCTCGCAGCTTTCTTGTGGCGAGGTAGGCTTCGTCTCCGGATCCATCAAAGCCGTCGCCGACACCCGCGTAGGTGATACCATTACGGACGCAGTAAATCCCGCGACTGAGCCGTTAATTGGCTTTCAGCCCGCCAAGCAAATGGTTTTCGGTGGGATTTTCCCCATTGAATCCAGTGATTATCCACTGCTTAAAGACAGCCTCGAGAAACTTACATTAAATGACTCAAGCCTTGTTTATGAGGTGGAAAGCTCCAACGCCCTGGGCTTTGGTTTCCGCGTTGGATTCCTCGGTCTACTTCACATGGATATTATCCAGGAGCGGCTTGAGCGCGAGTATAATCTAGATCTTATTTTCACGGCCCCGACAGTGGTTTATAAAATTCACACGCTGGAAGGCGAGCTCCTTGAGATTGAGAATCCGGCGAAACTTCCTGATCCCACTAAAATCGGTAAATTTGAAGAACCCTACGTCACGATGACTATCCACACACCGGAAGAATTTCTCGGGACGTTACTCAAGCTTCTTCAGGATCGTCGCGGTCAGCAAAAAGCCATGGAATATACGACGTCTAAGCGAGTCCGCCTGACCTACGAAATCCCTATGAACGAAATGATTTTCGACTTCCACGATAAATTAAAATCCATGTCACGCGGCTATGCCTCCATGGACTATGAGCTTCTTGAGTACCGGGAAGGTGACCTGGTCAAACTGGACATCCTCGTAAACCAAGAGCCCGTCGATGCCCTTTCTTGTATCGTGCACCGCAGTTACGCTGCACATCGCGGGCGGCAGCTCTGTGAGAAACTTAAAGAACTTCTGCCGCGCCAGATGTTCCAGATCGCCATTCAGGCAGCAATCGGCAGCAAAGTCGTCTCTCGCGAGACTATCTCGGCACTCCGCAAGGACGTGACCGCGAAATGCTACGGTGGAGACATATCTCGCAAAAGAAAACTTCTTGATAAACAAAAAGAGGGTAAAAAGCGCATGAAGCAGATTGGGTCTGTGGAGATTCCGCAGTCTGCCTTCACGGCAATTTTGAAACTGGATAACTAACCGAGACTGGTTCTTATTATGCGCGCTAGCATTCTGATAACATTTCTGATTGTCGCCCCACTTTCATCGTGCGTCCATTATGATGACGTAGTGCCCGGGTCTGATGGACTGCATGTAGTGACCGTTCAGCCTGATATCGGTGAGGAATCCCCGGATGAGGAAGAGCTAACGGAAGACGCCACTAGTCAGGCCAATGACTATTGCCAAGATGTCTACAAAGGCCCGTCCAAGATTATTTCTACCAAGAAACAACCCCTTGGAACCTCTGAGGATGATGACTTCAAAATGATTATAAAATTCAGGTGTCTTTAAAGAATTAAAATTAGAATGTCAGGGTACTGCCGGCAGTCTTATCATCTCCGTCAGCTACCGAACGGCCATCCTGGGAAGCTCTCGCGATCCTTATTTCCTCTCGCATTGCGACGTTTCTTACCGCAAGAAAGCTTGGGTAGTAATTTCTAGCCGCGAAACCAAACATCCTGGTTTTGTGCTCAGTCCTTATTTTCATGTAGTCAGGGCCGAATTTTTGGATGGCGCGCATCACGCCATTCTCACCGTAGTTATAAGCGGTGATCGCGAGGTCCCAGGACTGCGTTCGGAGGAAAATACTTGCCAGGTGATCCGTCGCCGCATCTGTGGAACGGGCGGGATCAGTGCGCCAGTCATTTTTTCTTTTTACCACAAGACCCTCGGCGCGCGCCGTCTGTACCATAAACTGCCAAAGTCCTTTAGCCCCAGCCTTACTCGTAGCGAAGCGGTCAAAGCCGCTCTCAAGATGCGGCAAATAAGCTAAATCCTCGGGAAGCCCTTTTTCACGAAGCGTGCGCTTAATCATACCGACATAGGGGCGGCTGCGGGCGAAACTTTTATCAAACTCAACACCACGTTGACAGCGAACCCGGTCGGCTGCGACGGAGAAAAACTCAGGGGTTCGAAGTCTCGCAGGAATTGCCTGATAAATACTTCTCTCAAAAGATCCGCTGGGCTCTCCGCGGGATTTAATATTATTGAGGGCAGCGCGGATGGCCTTCATATGGCGTTTTAAAAGTGGGCTTCCCGAAGCCTTTACCACACGGGGCACGGGCGAAACGTAATAAACCGTATCCAGATGCCACTCGTCGTGAAACACACATTCTTCGGGACTGTATTCCGCGAAAATGCGCTCCCAAAATTTCACATCTTTACCAAGTCCGTCAGGCATGGCGAAATGACCGCCTGCCGCTGTGGGCGCGTTTGATTCGTCAGCGCTCGTGCGTGTCTCCATGACTGTCCAAAACAACAAAGCAAATAGAAGAAATCGCATAGTTCATTCCTTTGAACACTTGAAGTTTGGATAGCTGCCTTTATTGTCCCAAGTTCCGGTGAAATCTTAAAGGGGGCATTAATTCTTCCTTTTGGCAAAAACCCCAAATGAGACAATTTTCAAAGCTATTTTCAGGCTCTTATGGTCGGGTCACACCTTCCCAGGGAACACCCAAGCGAAAGTTCCAAAACTCCCTGCGGCCTACAGGATAGGCAGGCACAATTATGTGGTAAAATGGGCAGATACCCTGCATTCAAACGTCTATTTGTTAATTCTTCCACTTAGTATGGGGCAAACCCTTGAGGCAACTCTTAAATAATACAAAACTCAAAAGGTCCATTGGCATTGGTCTAATAGCCACCACAGTCGGCCTCATCTACGTCAAAGTGCAGCAGACGCCAACGTCAGATGCCGTACATGGGTTTACCCTGGCGAAACAATGGGATGGTCCACTATCTGAACTCTCAGGTGACCAGGAGGTGTTTATATGGACGCACCACCAATGCCATGAGCCCCTGGTCAAATGGACCGCGTCAGGGGACGTTAGTCCACTCGGAGCAGAGTCCCTACGCCAAAACAACAGTACAACCTGGACCATCATCCTAAGACCTGACTCTCGCTGGAGCGATGACGGATCAGCCGTCACCGCCAACGATTACGTCACAGCCTGGGAAACCAGGAAACGGTACGTCAGGTCTCCTGAATTTGATCAAATCACACGTGTTACAGCAACTGATCACAACACCCTTAGTGTGGAACTTAAATCTGGTATCAACAAAGAAAAAAGCCTTAGAACTCTCAGCTCACACTGGCTTTCGCCACTCAAGGGCGCCGCAAAAAACACACGTCAAGACATGGAATTGGCGGGCGCCTGCGACGGACCATTCGTCATCAAAACCCTCGAGGCTGGACGGGCGACCTTTACCCGGAATCACTACTGGCGCGGCTATAACGAAAACGGCATTCAACACGTGACATTGCTCCGATCATCTGATCTGGCAACAAGTCCGGAATCCATGCTAGAAAAATTCTATCAAGGCGATATTTCGTACGTAGGACAAGTCAAAAAATCAGGATTAAAAGACATCTCAAAAGGCGCATCCACAAAAAATTACGTAGAAAATTCCGTCTACTACATGATTGTAAACGAACAGGGAGCCTTTAAAGGTCCACTCGCTGCGTTTCCTCACTACGCCGTCAACCGCGGAGAACTAGCTGCCGTTGTGACAGAGCCGCTTAGCTTTAGCCCGATGTATCAGCTAACTCCGCTATCGTTTCTTGATGCGAATGGACAGAGCATTGCCGAAAAAATACCTACGACAGCGGTGGAGTCTATTCTTGACGCTCGCCACCTGATCGGGGTGAAAGACAACGTAAAAAATGATGAGATTAAGTTCCCTCTCAATAGACCTATTCGCCTCACAGCTCCTGCGAATAAACGCCTCAAACCGATACTTGACCGTTTCGTCGACCGCCTCCAGGCAAACTACAACGTCAAAGTAGAAATTTTGCACTACACCGAAAACCCGCCCAATATCACGGATGCTGATTTGGCCATTGTCGAAATGAAACTGACGTCAGGCGCCCAAAAATGGGCTACTGACGTAGCAGACCTGATGAAACCGTATGACCCAAGCCAACGCCAAATCATTACGGCCTACACCAACCTCGCCAAGGCTCTTACAACTGCGGCGCTGACCCCAGCAATGCTGACCGAAGTGACATCTCTTTGTGGGGTGACTTGTCCTGTCATAGCTTTGGGGCAATTTGGGTCAAGTTTTCTCATGGATGCCATGGTTATTGATGCCGTAGTCATCGGTGATCCTACGTATGATCCTGACCTATCAAAAGCTAAACGGCTCAGCGTTGCCAAAAACTAAACGGGAGCGACCAAACAATGCCTAAATCTAGGGCTAGATTTCTACTCTGTTTCGCCACTGCATTCGTGATCCCATCATGCCGCAGCAGCGACATCGAAGACACTCCTATCGTTATTGAACCCGAGACGAAGCTTGAGGCCAGTGTCGGGAGCGACGTCCA
>CANILH010000071.1 GCA_947468665.1 Oligoflexales bacterium
AGCCGGGGCCCTGAAAGATACGTCCCGCAATATATCGCCGGTGTCCTTGTTGTCTTTTTTGTAGGAGAACGAAACATGATCAAAAACAATATCAACTGCCTTGGGCCAATTTACCGGCTTATCTCCATGGACTTTGTCCTGACGGTCGAGGAGCCCAAAGATCCGCTCCATGGAGGTGAATGTACCTTGAAGCATGGCCATTTTGCTGCCGAGTTGTTTGAGGGGATCAAATAATTGCTGGATGTATTGTACGAAGGCCACCATCACCCCCGCTGTGATGCCGTCTGACGCGCCCAGAAATCCGCCGATACCAAGGCCTTTGATGGCGATAAATAACACAATCCCCAGTGTTATTGATGAGATTCCGTCAATGGTCGCGAACATGAGGGAGTCGAAATAAACGTTCTGGAGTTGGGCGTCCCGGTACTCGACGTTATAGTAATTGAATCTTTTTGTGACGCCAGGCTCGGCGTTCAGGAGTTTTACCGCGTTCAGGCTGGTGAGGGCTTCCTGAGTAAATCCATTCAGCGCGGAAAGGCTCTTGCGGGATGATAGCATGGCGTGATTGAGCTTTTTTGAGAACCAGATAACAAGCCAGGTCATCAGCGGCAAAATAAACACAGCTGTAATCGCCAGTTTGGATGACAGGATAAACATCCCGCCAATACAGCCTATGAGCACCATCACGTCAATAATGCTGGATAAGACGCCTTGGTTGAGGGAGTCGCTGAGGGTGTCAAAATCACTGGTGGCGCGCGTTGTCAGGGCGCCGCTGATCTGGTGATCGTGCCATGATGGGGCAAGGCGAAGAATATGAGACACCAGCGTTATGCGTAAATCCCGGATCATCCGGTGGACGGCTGTTGATGTCGTCAGCATCTGAATAACGTTAAAAATATAACTCGCGAATGATAGCCCCAGGCACACGAATGCCCATTTCATAACGGCATTCAGGTCGCCTTTCAGAATGCCGTCGTCGATGGCCCGCCTGACAGCCAGGGGCTGAAACATGGAGATGAGAGCGACCACCGGAATTAATGATGTGCCGACTACGACCAGGCCCTTATTAGGACGAAGCCAGGGCCACAGCCGAATCAGGGACCTGAACGCGAACGCGGAGGTTTTTTGTCCGGTTGATTTCATGTTTTGTCCTCCGTCTGAGGAGACGCCGCAGTGTCGGTGTTTATGTCCTCCAGTCGGACAGCCTCGACAATATGTTTGACATCGGCGTATTTTCCGCTGGCTATGAGGCGGCCTTGTTTCATGACCAGAACTTTGTCGCAGGGTTCAAGAATGCTGACCCGGTGAGACGCGATAACGAGTGCCGCGTCCGTCTCCAGGAGTGACTTGATCAACCGACGCTCGGTGTCATGATCGACGGCGGATAAAACGTCATCGAGAATAATAATTTCAGACGACCTCATCAGGAGTCTCGCGAGTGCCAGGCGTTGTTTTTGGCCGCCCGAGAGCTTGATGCCTTTTTCTCCGATCAGGGTGTCCCATTTTTCGGGAAGTCTCATAATGTCGTCATAGATCTGCGCGCGCTTTGTTGCAGTTTCTAAAGACTCCTGAGTTACGGTGGACTCATCAAGACCAAGGCAGAGGTTTGAGCGGACGCTTTCACTGAAGAGTAGAGGCTGCTGAAGGCCGTAGCCGATAACGCGGCGGACACTTTCAGGTGTCAATGACCGGGAGTCCTCGCCCTTAATCGAGACCGTGCCTGTTTGCTGCTGGTGCAGTCGGGTCAGGATATTAAACAGGGTTGATTTTCCGGATCCGATGGCGCCGTAAATGCCAACGCGCTCGCCTTTTTTGACGGTAAATGAGATATCATCGAGAGCCACTCGTTCGTCCGACCATTTGAATCCAACGTGTCGGACCTCAAGTAGCGGGGCGCCCGTGAATGGTGCGGCGGCATGGTCTTTTGGAGTCGTCTGATCCGCCTCGGTCTTAAGAGCTGTGACAGTCTGCAGTCGGTCGGCGGCAGGTTTTGCCCGCTGATAAACGTTTATAATAATTCCAAGACTCGCGAACGGAAACGTCAGCATGCCGATATAGATGTTGAACGCCATAATATCACCAACGGTAAGTCTCCCGGCGATGATTTGTCGACCGCCCCAGGACAGTGTCGCGAAAAGGCTGAAACCAAGCAGTATAGTCATCAATGGCCAGAGTAATGTGCGCAGCCAGATAGTCCTGATATTTGACTCAAAAATTGCCTCATTATCGGGCGTGACCCGGGTCATCATGGTTTCTACCGCATTCATGGTCTGAATGACGTGTACCTGGGAGAACGCCTCGGCGATTCTCCCGGTCAGCCGGCCGAGTGCTTCCGTATTGTCACGCATGGCTTTTGCGATGCGGGGCATCATGGTCTTGGTCAGCAGGAGCATCACCATCATTGGCGCAATCGCGAGTGCGGTCAGAATCGGGTCAATGCTGATCATTTTGGAGACGGTAAATAGTGAGATAAATATCACATTCAATACCTGAAGAGCGCCAAACGCGTAAAATATCCTGAGTTGAGTTACGTCGTTATTCAACCTGGACGTGAGATCGCCAATTGTGAAATTTGCCAGGGAGGCAGCCGGAACCCGCAGAATATGTGCGAAAACGTCACCTTTTACGGCAGCTTCCAGCGTTCTTCCCGGCCAGAAAACCATAATCCGTGATGTCGAGCGGATAACGATCTGACCCACGCCAAGGAGAATAATAACCAGCGCGACATTTGAGAGCGGCGTAAGATCGGCGCTCGCTGCGAGGGCGTTGATGACGCGCTTGGCGAGCTGAGGGATCTCGAGCACGATGATGTTCGTGACGATGAGAGCGAGTGTTCCACCCAGATACCAGCGCCATTGGGTTGCCGCGTATTTTCTACCGAAATTGGTTAATGGATGACTCATCGTGTCCCGCCAAAAAACCGCGTCTCAATCAGGCTTGCTCGCTCAAGAAGTGGCAGATCGGGCCATGCACTCAACTCGCTAAGCTGGCCATTTTCCAGCAATATTGAGCGAGGGCAAAGTTCCGCGGCCAGCAGCGGCGTGTGAATGCTGATCAGTGTGGTTTTGTGGCGCGCGGCGCGGTCGCGGATGAGCTGACTCAGGGTGCGGCTATTGACAATATCGAGCGCGTTAAACGGCTCGTCGAGGATCAGGAGGTCGGGGTCGTGAATCATGGCGACAGCAAGTCCTATACGCCTCTGCATTCCGTGACTGGACTTACAGATCGGGCGATGGCGCCACTCCAGTGCGTCCCATCGTTTTAATTCAGTCTCAACCGCGGCGCAGGGGTCGGAAAGTTCCAAAAGCTTTGCCGCGTATGACAGAATCTCATCAGGTGTGGTCCAGTCAGGAAGTGTGGATTCCTGCGGGAGATAACCGACACGTCGCCGCAGTGTCGTGGCGTCGGGACTCATTTTATGGCCGAGAATCCTGATCTCGCCATCTGTACGGTCAACGGAGCCTGACAGTAGCTGGAAAAATGTGCTTTTCCCGGCGCCGTTTTTACCGAAGACGGCGATAGTTTCGCCCTCAAGAGCCGTGAAGTTGATGGGCCCTAGTTTAAATCCTGTGGGCCACGCGCGTTTAAGATTCGTTGTCTCAATTGTATGAGCCACGGGCAAACCTCCCTCTCTGGTAACGATGCGCTTCTCGGTGAAGCAGGTAAAGCATGGGAGCGAGGTACGGCACCGCGATCAGCGCCGTACCCGCGAAAAGACCAATGAGCGTAAGGAGGACAATATTTGTGAGAACACGTCGTCCGTCTATCTGCATTATAAATGCCGGTGCCATCCAGATTGGAAACGCGGCGAGCAGCCCACCCAAGAGAGCCTTTGAGAGGGCCAGGGTCAAGATGTCAGGCGTTTTGGGGCTGGATGCTCCTGAAGGTACCGAATATATTACCGCGAACGAGACAAGATAAAGAACGACCGTAGTGGTGAAAATCGCCTTTGCCCAACCCCAGAATATTTTTTGCCATGCGCCGATCCACTGATCGTGGCCGACGGCCGCCTGTCTCTCAATCCATGTTGCTTTGAGGTCCTCAGCAACGAGGAATGGAACAGTCCACGATAATATAATTCCGCCCGCGAGGCTTGATACAAGGGCCAGTTCGATAGGGGCGTGACCGGCGAGGCTGACGGTGCCGGATAAAATAGGCAGTGCGGCGAGGACTCTAAGGCTTGAGCCCTGCCAGGATCCGGTAATGACACGACTTTCGCGCCAGGAAAATAGCGGGTCTTTGGTGGTGTCCTGACATGAGTGATGGGACGTGTGCGCGACAGCGGGTGTCCTCGGGCCTCTGACCCGCCAGTAAAACACAGCGGATGGAATTGTCAGCAGGGCGATGACGGCATGGGACGTCTTAAAGCCACCCATGTAGGAGTGCAGCAGGCAGCAGACAATGATATTTTCCGTGGCTAGGAGCACAATCCCGGCGGAAACCGACTGTCGGCGCAGTCGATCTACTCTCAGCCCGAATGTTCTAAGCATCGCGATCCAGCCGTGTTTGGCGTATAAAATTGACTTGGCAGCGCGGGCTGTTACAGCCGCCGAGATAGCGATTATAAAAACCGCGAATAAATAAAGGGTGTCACGGGCAAGAGCGGGATCAACTCCAGGAAGTTTATCTCGAATGAAGTCTCCAAAGATGTACACGAAAAGAGATAAGACGATTATGGTCGCGGCGCCTGTTGTCAGCATGTGGCCAAGGGACGCCCGAAACCTCCGGGTCTCCTGTTTGATCAGGGGGAGGAGAATGTCCGTGGTGAGGTCTGTTTTTTTCATGGGTTTGGATTCCATCGTAGTGACACCTCCGCTCCGACAGCCTTGTGGTCAGAGTCCTGACCCCAGGATTTTAGCGCGCTGATACTGGCAAGGAAATCATCTGAGAGAGCGGCGAGAAACTTTATCCGCGTCAGCCGTCTGATCGTCCAGCCGGCGGTTTGCTCTTCGCCGGCTGACGTGCTGTAAGAGATAATTGATTGCTCCGCGCCTGCCATCAGCCCAAATCGTGAGTTACGGAATCCGATTAAAAAATGTCGGGGCGCGATGAGATCAACGGCCAGACCATCGGCGCCTTCCCGGATCCACGCAAATTCTGGGATAATCAAAGTTTTGTTACCGCGCTTTTGGATAATATTTACACCAAGCCAGGAGAAAACGGTGTCGCTGGGGCGCGGCTTTATCCACGAAAACGGCTTGGCAAGATTGACGATGGCCCGTGTCCATAAACTTGGGGCAGCTGCCCAGACACCGCCGCGGGCCGCGTCAAATCTCCAGGCCGGGTCACCTTCCGCTGAGTGGTGCATCAGGCCAATGCCCACTTGCTGGTCTGCATCGTATCGCGGAGATTTTGAGGAGTCGCGATCAATGTAGCGAAACGTCGCGAATGGCATCGTGACGCCAATCGCCGTGGGAATGGGGATATCGATATTTGCGTGCCGCTCGTGAGAGGTAGTTTTGTCGGTTGACGCGGAGTCACTTGATCCGGTCCACCAGGATTGACCAATCTCCGGGCCGCTGAGGGGCTCGACAGAGTAAGCAGGGGTGCTTTGCGTCAACAGCAAACCAACAAGCGGTGGGGTGAATAAAATAGCAATGAGGGTGAGCGTTCTCATAGCCCAATATGCTACGCCCAGAGGCGAAATAAGCAACCCGTCATCCAGAGCGCCGCCCGTCATCCAGAGCGCAGCCCGTCATCCAGAGCGCAGCGAAGGCCCCCCCTTAATTTGGCTGAGGTCCTTCGCTTCGCTCTGGATGACGCGGGCTTCGCTCTGGATGACGCGGGCTTCGCTCTGGATGACGGGTTATTTTGTTTTTAGACACCCGTGAGCGCTAAACTCATTTTCGAGGTCTATATTTTGATCTGTGCAGACTAGTCCGTAGCGCCACATGTCGTGCTTGCCGAAGTCGGGCTCGCCCCACTGGATCTCCAGGGGAATTGAGCGATCTCCTATCATCAGAGACGCTATTGTACCCGCGCTGAATTCGGCCTCAATTATAAGGCCCAGCCCGTGGATACTGAGATCCACCGGCTTCACCGCTACGTCTTTGCCGTTAATCTGAAAGCGCCCAGGCAACAGCCCCGTTAAGCGTTTACGGTCGGTTATACGTCGTTCCTTCAGTTTCAATTGATAACTAGCCATGGAAATCCCTCCCTCTCAATCTGCAGGCGCCCAATAAGAGCGCTGACAGGGTCTAACATCGGCAGTCTTGGGACTAAACTGAGACCTTCATAAAATATCTGTTAATACAGTATGTTGAATGACATGTATGAAGCTTTTGCGAGAATTCCAGGACGCATCACAGCATTGTCTGAGCATAATTGGCTCAATTGCTTTAATTTTGTACAATATTATCAGTGGTATGTGGAGCAATGTTGCTGAACGTCCCTGAAATTTATTCAAGGCAACTGGGAGACACACGATGTTAGCACTTTTTCCGGAAATCGCGGCGTGTTCTAAAACTGGCGATCTTGAGAAACTCTCCATATTGATCCGCACGTATTTTGCACCTGATGCCGCGACAAAGCCACGGCTCAATGCACAAGCGGTAATCAAACAATTCGGAATTCCGGTGGGCATGGCTCCTATTAAATACTTTGGCGCGATCGCGGTGAAAGACGCCGGCGGTGATATCAAAGCCAGCATGATCATTCGCGACAATCTTCCAAAAGAGCAGCAGGCATTTGTCCTGTGTCACTTACTTGGTCACTTCGTGATGCATATTCAGCCCATGCTGGCCCGGACGGAATGGAATAGCTCTGGATTTAAGGAAGTTCTGGATCCCGTGCGCCGCTATGCTTTCGGGGAGGGTGTCACAGGAATATCCGCCAAAGATTTCGCGGCCGAGGACCTGGCCGACCGCTTCGCAGGTGCCCTTCTGATGCCATCGGCGATGCTGCGGCGTGCGATGGAGAAGCTTAAGGATGCAGAAAAAGTAGCAGCCGTTTTTGGCGTCAGCAAAGAAATTGTTGAGCGCCGACTTGATGACATTGGTGCGACTCACCCTGTTGAGGCAGTGCTTCGCGCCGGTGCCCGTGTGGCAACTCCTGTTGACGTTCTGAATCAACTGGCCGATAGTGATGAGTCAGCGCGGGACGTGCCTCCTGAGCAGTTGATTCGTGACGTAAGGCAGCCAGTTACGTCAATGCCCCGTGCTGTAGCGGCAAACTCATATAGCGACGTCGCTCAGAGTGAGCATCCGTCCAAGAAGTCAGCACCGCCATCTGGACTGAAGGGCATGGCCCGCATCCGTGAGCTGGCTAAAAAAATGGATAAATACGGTGACAAATCTAACTCATGACTCCCCAAGGCCCATCTGGACTCCATCCCAGGAGCGAATCCAGAAAAGTCTGATGAATGGTTTTTTGTCCTTCGCGAAAGAAAACTCAAAAATCACCAGTGCTGACTGGAATGCCCTCTATAGTTGGTCCATCAAAGATACAGATGATTTTTGGACAACACTGAGTCAGTACACTGGAATAAAATTTCAGACGCCGCCCAAAAAATCCTTCGCGTCAGGAAAATCATTTAAGGACGCCCGCTGGTTTGAGGGCTCGACCCTAAATTTCGCGGAGAACCTTTTACCCGCGCCGGACGCGCGTGAGGTCCTGGTCGCGATTGCCGAGGGGACGCCCCGTGCCGCATGGACAGGGCTTGAACTTTGGAATGACGTTGCCCGTGCCAGAGCTGCACTGAAGGCCCGTGGAGTTACTTCCGGTGACCGCGTAGCTGGAGTGCTCAGTAACGGTCCTGAGGCTGTAATCATTATGTTGGCCACGGCGTCTCTTGGGGCGATCTGGTCTTCCTGCAGTCCTGATTTCGGAACTCGTGGCATCGCCGATCGCCTGTCCCAGGTGCGGCCAAAGGTCGTTTTCTCGACGGCGTCTTACGTTTATAACGGTAAAACCATAGCCTGCCTTCAGCAGACGATTGACGCGCTGGAATCGATGTCACCATGCCCTGCGCTTATACCTGTGGACCACTCCCGCCGGGGCAGTGACGGTTTCGCGGAGTTTTTGGCGTCGGCTGGATTACCAGCGAAATCCACGACACCACTGCCGCTGGAATTCACTCCGCGCACATTTCAAGACCCTCTCTATATATTATTTAGCAGCGGTACAACTGGTCTGCCTAAGTGCATCACGCACGGTGTTGGCGGTACTCTCTTGCAGCACAAAAAAGAGCTGATGCTTCACAGTGACATTCAGCCCCGGGACACGCTGCTATATTTTACGACCTGCGGCTGGATGATGTGGAACTGGATGGTTTCCGCGCTCGCCTGCGGTGCCAAGATTATCACGTTTGACGGAGCACCCGCCTATCCGGATGTCTCGCGTCTTTGGGATCTCTGTCGTGAGGAGAGGGTCACTCATTTCGGAACAAGCCCAAAGTTTTTATCGGCCTGCATGCAAGATAGCTCCTTTAGTCCAGTTGCCCACGGGGCACTCAAAGATCTTAGGGTGATGCTATCAACAGGTTCGCCGCTTTTACCTGCGCACTACGATTGGGTCTACCGGATATTTCCGGATATTCATCTGGCGTCTATTAGTGGCGGCACCGATATCATCAGTTGTTTTATGCTCGGAAACCCTCTCCTGCCAGTGTATTCCGGGGAGATTCAGGCACCGGGGCTTGGGATGGCTATTGAGGGATGGAATGACGATGAGCGCCCAGTAACAGGAGAAAAGTCAGAGCTGGTCTGCGTCAAGCCATTCGTCTCGATGCCAGTTTGTTTTTGGAACGACACTGATGGTGAACGTTATCACAAAGCTTATTTTGATCACTACAAAGCAAAAGATGTCTGGCGTCACGGGGATTTTATTGAGGTGACGTCCCATGGCGGCATAATTGTTTACGGTAGATCTGACGCGACTCTTAATCCCGGCGGCGTCCGCATTGGCACCTCCGAGATTTACCGGGCGGTTGAGACTATGCCCTTTATCGCCGACTCACTGGCGATTGGACAGGTGATGGGTGACGACACTAGAGTAATTTTATTCGTGAAACTCGCGGCGGGAGAAGTCTGGGTCGATGAAATGGCACAGAAGATCAAGGCCAGGGTGCGTGCGGAGCTTACGCCTCGTCACGTTCCTGCTCTTGTGATTCACGTACGTGATATTCCGTACACCCGCAGCGGCAAAAAAGTCGAGATGGCCGTGACTCAGGTGATCCATGGTGAGCCTGTCCCGAATCGCGACTCCCTCGCAAACCCCGAGTCTCTCAGCGAATATGAGAACCTTCGAGCTAACCTGTAACCCATTGATACTTAATTAATTTTAAATTGATACTTATGTTCTTCTAAAATCTTCCGTAAGGGTTCACGTGCGCCAGCTCACCCTCTGAAGGGGTGGGTGGGGATTAGTCACCTTTTTGGAGGAACTTATGTCAAATAATAATGAAGAACATCCAGGTTCAGGTAATGCTCCAGCAGCGGCTCCACGCGTCAGCGCAGGTTGCCGGATTGGAATGAAAACATTCGGTACCCAGCATTTTATTGACGTTGTCAGTAAAAACATGTCAGCGACAGGAATGCTTTTGCGGGTTGATGACCCGAAAGTCGCAGCGCCATTTCAGAATAAGACGCTTCTTGAGCTTGTGTTTTATCCAGACGGCGACATCATCAAAGAAGAGCTGCGTGCGACGGCGGTTGTGGTGCGCTCGGTTGTGAGCGATGGGGATGCTCTCCGCAAAGAGGAATTTGGAATTCGGATCGTAGATGCGTCTGAAGATTTTGAGGGCGTAATCCGTCAGTTCATATCGCGTCAGTCAACAGACATGGCCTGCTAAGTTGGCGTCAAGCTGATCGTCCATGCCGTGTCTTTGTCAACCCGGTCGACCCGGACGCCAAAGACCTTCGCGAGTGTCGATAAACAAACAGAGTCACCCGGTGAACCATGCCAGGTGACTTTTTTGTCATCGAGAATAGTGATGGTATCCGCATAGCGCGGAGCGAGCGTTATATCGTGAAGACTTATCAGAACTGTGGCGCCCTCAGACGCCAGGTCTTTGAGAGTCGCCATGACCTCAAGAGACGCCCGGATGTCGAGCGGCGCCAAGGGCTCATCCCAGACGAGATATGGAGATTCAGACGCTAACGATTTGGCGAGATGGGTTTTTTTACGCTCACCAAGCGACAGTGTCGTCATGGTTCTGTTCAACATGGCGCTAAGCCCAAGGCGTCCGGCGGCGACACGGGCGGCGTCATAATCGGTCTGCCGCGGATGACCCTGGTGCTGAGGCCAGCGCCCCCACAATACAGTGTCCATGACGGTATAGGCGAATGGCGTGTGGTGCTCCGCCTCGACATAGCTGAGCTGTGATGCAATCTCAATCGGTGATCGCGTGTGAACTTTTTGTCCGTTGATCAATACATCGCCTGATGAGGGGCGGGTCAATCCTGATATTGCTTTGATCAGAGTAGTTTTTCCGCTGCCGTTGGGGCCTATAATCGCGTGAATTTTCCCGGGGGGGAACGTCACCGAGAGATCTTTCAAAAGTGCCAGGCCGGCGCGGGTCTGGACAGTGATATTGCGAACCTCAATCACAGACAAATCCCTTGACCCGAGACTCAGCCATCAGAAGCCAGATGAAGTACGGCGCTCCGATCATAGTCGTCAGAATTCCAACATCCATATCAACAGGACTCATGCCATCACCGCGCTCCATAAGAATAGACACGCAAGATGATGTTCCCGCGGCAAGCAGCGAGGCAGTGAGGATCAAAATAGAAAGTAAAAAATAGCGTCCCATAGCCCGGAGGCTAGCATTTATTGGGTCAATTAGTCCTCCGTCAAAGCCTGCCCGGTGGACAATCTGAGCAGGTCCGGGGTGCGCCTGATTATTACGTTGTTATTTCAGATGGTTGAATGGTAGCGGTAATTTTTCTTAAAGTTTCTCGGCAGGTTAGCCGATCTTGGGTCTCAAGTGGGGGACTTAATTATGGGCTGCAATCATTTTTTGCATTATACCAGTCGCGTTATGGCGAGGCTTAGATCGTCTTTGCAGATGATGCACATGGTCATTTTATTGGCCG
>CANILH010000072.1 GCA_947468665.1 Oligoflexales bacterium
CGGCCAATAAAATGACCATGTGCATCATCTGCAAAGACGATCTAAGCCTCGCCATAACGCGACTGGTATAATGCAAAAAATGATTGCAGCCCATAATTAAGTCCCCCACTTGAGACCCAAGATCGGCTAACCTGCCGAGAAACTTTAAGGACAATTACCGATACCACTCAACCATCTGAAATAACTACGTAATAATCAGACGCGCCCTAGGCTGCTCAGATCGCCCATCGGGCAGCTCAAAATCCGGCGTGGACTTGATTATCAGGCGTTTTTTAGATCGCGGAATCATTTATAAAGAGCATGTGGACGACGGCCGCATTGAATTTTTCTTAGCGGATCCAATGCTGAAGTTTTACATTCGCAAGTACAAAATATTTTAGGACATTAATCGGTAAATCTTTAACCGCCTAAACCAACACCGCGAGATTGAGCGGCTGTGGCTGTCCAAGCCACAGGGCGTGGTGCGTGTGATCCAGGAGCTCGTTGCCGGTCACTGGATGGATCAGGACTGAGTGTGGGCCGTGACGTGTCATAAGCACACCCAGGATCTCGGCAAGAGCCTCGGCCGGGATATCAACGCCAAACATTGGTGTGACATGGGGTCCGCGGGGACCGTCTGAGAGTGTATGGATCTCAAGACGGCCCCGGGAGATTTCAATCAAGTGATTGCGGAGAGCGTCCGCAGAGGCCCGGGTCGAGGCCTCATAGTAGACGTGAGCATGGAACATTTTGACGTTTAATTTCGCCAAGGAGTCCATCAAATCAGTTTCCGTACCGCACAGCGAAGGCGATATCGCGGGGAACAACCACGGTGATGTCAGTTTGCTTTTTGGAAAGAAGGCTAATGTAGCTTTGATCCATGGTGTAGTAGCCAGGAAGTCTAAGTACTGGGCTTTGTGGTCTGGTGTCCCAGGAGTTTTTGATTACGACAAAATCAAGTTCGCTGGATGGTTTCGCGAGTTCTGTCTGAAGAACGTCGTTAGCGACAGCGCCAGGGCGTCCGCCTTTATTGACGAAGTCTGTGATCAGAACCAAGTGGCCGCCGTCGAGTTTAAGATTCGCTGGATCAAGATCTCTTGCGGAATGGGACGCGTCCCATTGGTTGATGGCACCGTCGTAAATAGCGTAGCTGAGTGGAACGTTGATGCCACGGGCAAGGGTTAGCTTAGTGGCTTTAACAATTTGATCGTAGCCAATGGTTTGATCTGGGATCAAGTACGTGTAGTCGTCTGGAGTAAACCCAATGACGTTTGAGACGAAATCTTTGGCCGAGATTTTGGCTGTGTCGCCCGCGGGAGACGTGTAGTCAAACTCGGTAGGAGGACGGCTGCCGAAGGCGTCTGGACTTGCGAGAAGATCAAACACCATATCTTGTGTGATGTTTCCTTGGCCGCGCTGAGTCATCAGCGATGCGAAACCGGCGAATACAGTGGCCGAAAATTTGTCGATCTGTTCGTCAGTTTTAAATTTATAGGACCAGGCACTTTCGGGGACTACGCCGTAATCTTGAACCAATTGCATTGAGTTGCGAACAGGCATTCCAGGATTGTAAGCTGGATTAAAGGTCATGTCCCAGCCCTGAAGGCCCTCAAAAACTTTTTTGCTGACCATGTCGACGTCCGCCAGCTCAGACGCGGGGAACTTTCTGCTGAGAGCTTTAAGTTCTTCAGCCATGCGGTAAAAGCCAAGAGCCTCTTCACTGAAATCCATGGTCTGACCAGTTTTCTTGATCATCAATGTCTCAAGAAATCCAATTGTTCCGTAAGACCAGCAAAAGCCAATTCTGTATTGACTCTTAATCGGCGTCTGGGGAACTTCGACGGTATCAAGCCTTGCTGGCTTCATGGTGCGGCCGCAACCGGACAAGGCAAGGCTTGCCACTGTGGCAGCGAGAATGGAATTGATGACATTGGACTTCAAGACCGCAATCAATCGTGACTTCATGTAAGTGCTCCTTATTTAAAGGCCGTGTAACTAATTGTCATTTGCGCAAAACTATCATTTTGACTCGAGTTTGACCAGAAAAAACCCGCCTCGAGGGAGGCGGGTTAAATTGGCTAATTCATTATGGCAGGACTTCTAAAAACCCTGTCAGATCAAGGCTGAGCGTCGTAGCTTACGCCCTGGATATTGGTGCCCTGGACCTGGACGTGACCGACGATAAAGTCATCCACATGGCCGATGGCAAAATGGCTGTTATCAGTATTCATACCTGCCGTAATGGTAAGGACATAAGTACCTTTGCTCAGAGTCAGTGATGGAATCAAGACGGTAGCTGCACTCACAGGAATCGGCATGGGAGGCTGGGTGACTCCATTACCAGTGAGGGTTAATATATTGCTGTCGAGGTCGATACCACAGAGGTCTGCGACCAAAATGGTGACAGGTGTATTATCCTCTGTCACGTTAAATGTGAAGTTGAACCTGCTGCCACTAAGCGGCAAAGCATCAAGCTGAGGTTTACAGGTCGATCCGCCAAACAAACCGTCTCCCAAGTGGAAAACCCCGGTCGTTCCGAATGTGGTTCCATCAGGGCCATTTTTAATCTGGTCATCTGGCTTAGTTGAATTATCAGTCGGAGGCGTCGAGATTGCTGGTTTGTTTACCGAGTATCTCGCCTGCTTGCATGAACCCACTGACGCCGCCATCACCAGGGCCAGGCCTGCGCTGTAGGTTTTGATTGAGCGTTTCATGGGTCCATCCTTACGTCTCTGTTAAAAAACTTTGCCGGTGTCAGAAAATTTGACACCTGATCCTGGGCGGCCAAATGGCCTGGGGGCTTGTTTGCGGGGCTGGTAAGGCTGCGTTTGCAGCTGATTTCATTGACTTTTACCAGTGCTATCCCGTTTAAGAACCCTAAGTTAACCGTTACACAACCGGGGGTTTGATCCCCTCTGACCTGATTAATGCAAAACGGAGGCCAACGCCCAAAGCCTTGGGGGAGAGGCGTTAAAAACACCTACAACCACCTGATTCCAATAAAAAAACCGCCCACCCCTTGAGGGGCAGGCGGCTGGCTGATGCGTCACTTAAGCCGGTGGAGACGGCTTAAATGTAGCTTGCTACTTAAATGCACCGGATTGCTTTGAGGCGGATCACCTGCTTAACCGCGTAGGCGAGGCCGGCAGTGTCCTGGACCTCTACCCTCCAGCGCTGACATGGAGCAGAGGGGGAGTCCACACAAGTCGCAACAACCTGGCTTGTGACAGCGTCAGTCAAAGACACCTTACCGTTGCGGCCCAAGATCTCAGCAATATATGCGTCAAAGTTCTGATATTGCGTCGCGTAGTAGTGATTAGGCTGGCTGCGTTGCTCCCAGCCTTGAAGCATCGATTGGTGAGCCTGCTCACGAGCGGCGCGGGTCTGGGAGTTTGTGACGTAAATAGTAACTACGTCTACACCTTGCTGACGAAGTTGCTGTGCACGGCTTGTCGTGTCAGCGGGGTTACGGTCCGCTGGCTCTCCGTCGGTAATAAGTACAGCAATACGCGATCTCGCGTCGCTTGCTGTTTGCTGAAAGAAGCTAGCCGCGTTGGCAATAGGAGCGCCAAAAACAGTGGCCCCAGCGGGTTGACGTGTGAACTGCAACGATGTCTGAAGACCTGCGCGGTTAGTGGCCGGCTGAAGTGAGCTGATTCCGCCATTAGTGGCAAAAATGACATTCTGGGTCGCATTGCCAGGAGCTGGGAAACCGATTACCGATATGTTGCTGACAGCAGATGGCGATGGATCGCGGGTTGATACATTAGAAAGAAGATCATAAGCGGCGAGTACAGCCTGTTCGCGGTTTGTCGAGCCGTTACACTGCCATGAGTCGATCGTGCCAGAGTTACCGTCCTGGATACGATTTCCTCTTACTGGACTTGGACAGTCGGTGGAGGAAAGTGAGCTTGAGTTATCAACCATAAACAAAATATTTGAGCCGATAGCCTTCTGATTAGCCGCGCAAATGGGGGCATCAGGAGCCTGGGTTGTTGGGATTTGGGGTTGACCCGTTGGCGCGGCTGGAGGCGTGCTTTGCGCCCCGCTGTCATACTGCGACTTAGATTTGCCACAGCCATAGAGGGACATTGCCACCGGCAAGGCCCCAAGCATCAATATTTTCGATCTCTTAAACATAGTTCCTCCACGGAAGTTTATTTTTTTGACGCCCTCAGCATCTCCCCCTATCCGAGGATAGAGCTTGATGGTCACACTGTATAAAATCATTTAAAATAAGTCAACTTATTTTAACGGTTTTAATAAAATTTATTTAAATATCAATAAATACAATACAAAAGCGCCCCCTGCTCCCAGAAGTGGGAGCAGGGGGCGCTTTTTTGCCAAATTTAAATAACTTCAGCGAGTTACGTCACTAGCAGGCTTTGGCGGCGCAGCTGTAACCCCGTCAATATCATCCGGGAAGCTGCTATTAAAGGACCAAGACTGAACCGTACGGTCGGCATTCCAATAGAATTTGACCTCTTTAGTATGGCTTGGGCCAAAGAGGCGGTAGCGGTAATACCCGTAGGTCCAGGCAGGCACCCCATCACTGGAACCAACAAACTGCGGATCTCCCAAAACTAGCTTTACGTCTTGCTGACGGCTTTTGCCCTTTTGAACCCAATCAAGGCGTGAGGGAAATTCACGACCATTAGTGACGCAAGACGCCAAGGCAAGCATGGAAACAAGGGTAGAAGCAATCAAACTATTTTTCGCGCTCGACATAGTATTTAAACCTTTCTGAAGATAGACCAGAATAATCCGAACACCACGAAATCTATTCCGCGGGCGTTTCATCATAGCAAAAAAAAACGCGCCGTCACAAGTGCGGCGCGTCTAAACTTCGGAGGACCTAATCAAATTCAGAAACAGAAGCCAAAACTAGAATCCAAAACTAAAACTAAAACTAAAATCTAAATCCAATGCCTAACCCGATGACACCGCGATTCAGCTGGCGATTTCCATGGAACGGCCCACGGTATTCGTAACCGTAGAAGCCGCTGTCTCATGGCGAATAGCCTGCTGCAGCTGCAATGTCAAAAGGGACTTTGGAATCCAGAACAACGCGGCGAGCTCCGTCACAACATTGCGACGGGAGTCGAGACGAGCCATTTCCTCGAGCAGCATGGCTTTGGGAGCCAGAAGCGAGGAAACAAAAATAAGTTGCTCATAGGCCAGAAGCGTCTCATTAGAAGCGCCAAGCTCAGGATAACGCGAACGCTCAGCCTCGAATACGATTCGGGCGAGGTCCTTGAGAACACTCATGCGTGTCTGTGCCTTGAGGTCACCTTTGCGATAATTGATTACATAATGACCGGGACGAGTACGCAGAACGCGGCTTAGGCGATCGATCATCTCGATAGGTTGCATTTGAACAAACGGGAAGAACCGGACAACCTCTGGAAGGTAAAGAGGCGCGGTTGTGAACTGGCTCTGTGAGTGAAGATTGGTGACAAAAGCCTCAATGCGGATACGGGCGGCATTCATGGCTTCCGCGCCGGATGCTTGGGCTTTATCAAGGGTCGAGCGCACGTTATTGCTCTCGATGTACTCAAAGAATGCTTCATCGAGACCGGACGCGCCCGTCGCGAGGTCATGGATCAAAGACGCCTCAACCTTGAGGGCCTCAGCAAGCCGTGCCAGGGAGAATACGCTCCGCACGCTCTTTTCGCCGCGTTTCCAATGACTGCAATCGGACGGATTGAAATCGAGGATGTTGCCAATTTCCTGATCATTGACTTTTTTATTGCCACGCTGATGCACCAGCACCTTTTGGCAAAACTTAAAAAGTTGGATGGAATTCGGAAATTTAACCGGCTCAGAGCGTTTCATGGACTCTCCCCTTACGATACAGGTACACCAATACTAATAATCAGCGAACGCGGATCTGAAAACATTTTGACTCGTTGGTATGTATTAACTATATCCGATGCCTGTTTTTAAAGTCAAGAAGCGGGCAGGCAAAACCTGCCTGCTGACGATTTTGCGCGGGTTTCAGCGGGTTTTAGACCATATTCGCTTTGTGAAACAAGGATGTGGACAAGTAGGGAGGGAGCGGCTGCTATGCCGCTGAATTTACAAAGCAAGAGCGACGCTTTGGAAATAAGTCAAAATCGATTACCAAATTCAAAATTCCGAAGTACCAAGCTGCCCATTTACCGAAAAAGCAGAGTTCTGACCAATCGCCAGCCAAGTGACACTGCGAACAGACCGATAATCGCCTGTGATAATGTCACCGCGCCGATAAAATCTAGAACCACAAAGAAAGCATCACTACCTCTGAAGGCACCGCCAGCTCCGGCGTTCCAAGCAAGCACACCGGCCCACGCGAGGATCAAAACGGTGAAACAGCCTACGAAAATATCGGTGCCAAGACCAGCCATAAACCGCGCGAACGCGACTAGAAATCTCGTTTCAACGCGAGCCCGCAGTTGGCTTCCAACACTATGGGGCGCATAGGCCGCGTGAGCCTGTCGCATCACAGACGTATCAATATCAACCGCGCTGACTGGAGGTTTCTCTTCAATCTTTTTGGGCTTTTTGTGATGCGCTGATTTGAGAATGCCAAGTCCAATTCCCTCAGAAAGGGGACGAAATCGTAATTCAGATTGTGTCATGATTAAAGACCTCGGGTAATTGGTAACCGTGTGAGAACGCATGTAGCGCGTCCTCATCGAGTACCTTAAGTCACCCGCCCCAGCGCGTCAACAGAAGCCTTTACGTCACCAGCGGACGCGGTGCGTTCAAACAACTCAACACTCGCGCGTTTAAGCTGGTGCTCGCCTGATTTTTTTGATTCGTTTAGATTATCTTTACCATCCACAAGCTTTTCGATTGTTTTAATGGCAGCCTCAAACTCCGCCGTAGGAAGCCTGAGGAGCTTGCCTTTGAGAGCTTGTACCTGGGTTGATTTACGGTCAAGCATTCCAAGATCCATGCAATCGCGCTCAATGGAATCGAAGTAGAACCAGAGGTTCTCCACGCTAATTCCTTTTTTTGGATCGTCTGCCATGACTGCCTCGCCTGTGTCCTCGTGACTCACTCCTGATCAATCGGCGGGTTACGTCAAAACTTTAGTCAAAGTGTTAAGAAACCAAACACCCCAAAGGACGAATTTAATCTGATTTCCGTTGCGTGTTCAGAGGGTTGCGTATTATGTTGTGGCTGGGAAATTTTGTTGGTTTTTCCTGTCTGAGAACAAATATCCAAGCCAAGGCGGTTCTGATTTTATGCGCACTATTTTTCTCACTAATACGCTCACCGGCAAAAAAGAACCCTTAAAGCTTCTTGATCCAGCCTCCAAACACATTGGTATTTATGCTTGCGGGGTTACCACCTATGACGACAGCCATATTGGCCACGCCATGCAGGCCGTATATTTCGACATCATGCGTTCCTATCTCAAATATTGCGGCTACAAGGTGACCTATGTTCGTAACTACACCGATGTTGACGACAAAATCATAGCTCGCGCGAAAGAACGCGGCATCAGTCCGCTGAAGCTTTCTGGCGATATGATTGAGAACAGTATTCGCGATATGCGGGACATAGGCGTAGAACCAGCTGATTTTGAGCCCAAGGTCTCGGAGAGTATTCCAGAGATTATTGCCATGGTCGAGACTCTCATTAAAAACGACTACGCCTATAAGACACCTAATGGTGACGTGTATTACCGCGTCCGCAAAAAATCCGACTACGGCAAGTTATCGAACCGCAAACCTGACGAGCTCAGAACCGGCACCAGAGATCTCGCCGCCGGCGACAAGACCAGCGAGAAGGAAGACGAACTCGACTTCGCGTTATGGAAAGCCGACACCACACCAGAAGCCTCCTGGCAAAGCCCTTGGGGACTGGGACGTCCCGGCTGGCATATCGAGTGCTCGGCCATGGCATGCAAACACCTCGGCAAATCATTTGAGATTCACGGCGGCGGACGGGATCTTGTGTTCCCCCATCACGAAAACGAGATCGCCCAGTCAGAGGCCGCCAACGACTCGCCCTACGCGAGTATATGGATTCACTCTGGGCTTTTGACGATAGAACACCAGAAGATGTCGAAGAGCCTTGGCAACCACATCCCCATCCAGAAGTTCCTTGCTGACTGGCCGGCTGAGGTACTGCGCCTGGGATTCACAATGAATCACTATTCATCGAATATCGATTTCTCTGTCTCATTTTTCCAGACCTGTCTTAAACGACTGCTTTATTACTATGAGGGCTTGGTCGCCATGGACGACTACGCCGGTACGGCAAACGCGGCCTCTGACAAAACTGTCATCGAGGCATTTCACGCCGCCATGTCTGATGACTTCAACACCGTTACTGGCATCAGCGCCATTAACAAAGCGTTTAAGCGGGCCAGAGAATTAATGACCGGCAAGAAATCCCCGCAAAAGCAAACGGAGGTTTCCCAGGTCGCCGCCGCGATCCGCGAAACCGCCCTGGTTCTTGGACTATTCAAAGTCCCCGCCGCGACACAAATCCAAAACCTCAAACTAAAACTTCTCCCGAGCCTTGGGGTCACCGAGGCCGATATCGATGCGGCCATTCAGGAACGCAAAGACGCCCGCGCTGCCAAAGACTTTGCCCGGGGGGACGCCGTACGAGACCGCATGGCCGCCCGCGGCATTGAGCTCCGGGACACGCCGCAAGGAACTGTCTGGAGCGTAAAGTTCACAAGCGAAGATTAACTTGTTCATGGTGAGTAGGGTACATGTCTGAATCGTCTAAAAATTTCGTAATCACAGGCCTCACTGAAGCGATCACGCTTGAGCCCCTTGCCACGTCCAAAAAATTCACGAGCATCACCGCCTCTGATATCGGCCGCATCGCGAATGCCTGGATCGCGGTTGAAAATGGCAAAATCACCGGCGTCGGATCAGGAACGCCATCATCAAAATTTAAAACGTTCACGCAAGTTGACGGCAAAGGGTGCATCGCCCTACCCGGCCTGATTGACGCTCACACGCATCCGGTTTTCGCGGGTCTCAGGGCCAAAGAATTCTGCATGCGCCTTGACGGCGCTACCTATCAGGACATCGCTAAACTTGGTGGCGGCATTCAGTCGAGTGTCAGCAATACGGCGCATGCGACTGACGCGGACCTGGAAGCTTTAGTCCGCGAGCGGTTGACGACATTTGCTGGTCACGGCGTCACCACCGTCGAGATGAAATCCGGCTACGGGTTAACAGTCGCCGAGGAACTCAGACATCTGAGAATCATCCAAAAAGTCTCC
>CANILH010000073.1 GCA_947468665.1 Oligoflexales bacterium
GCTGATCCGGCGACCACAAGCTGCTGCGGGCTATTATAATTCACCACTTCCACAGGCTGTCCCGGCTCACTTGCTTTTTTGCAAAGTGCCTCCAGTCGAGCCGACTCCATGGAGAGCACCGCTGTCATGGCTCCTTTGCCCTCAGGCACAGCCCGCTGCATGGCTTCCCCTCTGGCCCTGACAAGACTGATTGCCTTGGAGAATTTTATACGGCCAGCCGCCACCAATGCGGAATACTCGCCAAGACTGTGGCCGGCAAAGAGGTCTGCCTTAAAGCCTTTTTCCTCTGTCATGACTTTCCAGGTCGCCACACTTGTGGTGACGATACAAGGCTGGGTGTTGGCAGTTAATTTTAATTGGTCTTCCGGACCCTCAAGGCAAAGTTTTTTGATGGGAGCTTTGGCCGCGTCCTCAGCCTCCTCAAAGAGTTCTTTTGTGTACGGGAACTCATCAAGAAGAAGTTTTGCCATGCCTGGATACTGGCTACCCTGGCCGGGAAACATCGCGAGAGTTTTTATATCTGACATGAGTGTGTCGTCCCTTCTTTAGAAAATAAACGCGAACCCAAACTCAAAGCGTTCGTTGGTGCGAAGCTCATAGGTTGAATGATCACCATTAAAAGACCGTGGAGGTCTATCGGTATAGGTCGTAGATTTCAGGGCCCCGATGAGTGACACGTAACGAGCAAGTCTCACAGTGGCACCGACTGACCAATTACCCGTCGGGCTTTCGCTCTCGTCAAAACCAGCCATACCAGAGCCTTCGTCTTTGGAGCGCTTCCAAGACTCCATGCCGGGGCCAATAGAGAAAAACGGCGTGAGTGGTGTCGGATTTGGCGCGCGGAGAATCAAAGACAGGTCACCGCCCGACCTGACTTCCGCTTCCTTGTCGTCATCTTTTGTCAGGTAATTGCCAGAAATGCCCCAAGCGACCCATTTATTGATGGGAACTGTTACACCAAGGCTTCCTGAGAAATATCTAAACCCGAAGCCTACGCCGATGGAAACACCGATAGACTCGTCATCGTGATAGCCGCCAGATCTGCCCCCAGATCCGCCTCCAGAGCCCTGGCCCTTAGAAGCCTCGTCATAGACGTCACGGTATTTTGGTCTTTTGGCGCCTTGATCTCTTGCGCCAGAGGCATCTGCGGCCGGGACATCTGCGGCCGGGACATCTTCCGGCGGAACATCGCGACGTTGATAGACGTCTGTGTCCGCGGGTTTTGCGGGTTCATTTTGTTTAGCAGAGCCAAAAGATCCCTCTTCGCGGTAACGGAGTGGACTTGGGTCCAAAAGGTTTTTCGGCATCGAAAACGCCACGGAAGCCGTAATAAAAGCTAGCAGTGTAGTTATTGGCCTTAGCATGAGTCTATCGCCTTGGTAGTTCCGGGGTAGAGGTGACTTTTTGGCTGATTTTGCCAAATATCGACCTGCCAGCCTTATCAAACATCTCTATTTCGATGCTGTCGCCAGATTTCATAAATGGCGTCAGAGCCTTGCCAGTGTCTATGATTTCAATCATGCGTTTTTCTGCGAGACAGCTGCTTCCGCGCGCCCGGTCCTCATTAGAAACAGTCCCGGAGCCGAGAATTGTACCTGCTGTATATGATCTGGTCTTGGCGATATGCTCAATGAGCTCGTTAAATCCAAAAAACATCTCGGGGCCGGCGTTGGGGTCGCCGAATTTTTTGGTGTTATAGTGAGTCACGAGCGGCAAATGAACGCGGCCGTCCCTCCACGCGTCACCAAGCTCGTCTGGAGTTACAGCGAATGGCCCGAATGCCGAAGCTGGTTTACTTTGAAAAAATCCGAAGCCTTTTTCAAGCTCCACGGGAATTAGATTCCTAAGACTCACGTCATTGACGATCATCAGGAGACGGATATATTTACCGGCGTCTTGTTTTTTGGTGCCCTGGGGAGTGTCGCCTAAAATGACGGCTATTTCTGACTCAAAATCACAGCCCCATTCCTCGTTTTCTAGATATATCGGATCTTTAGAGCCAAGAAAAATACCGGAACCACCCTGGTAAATCAGCGGGTCTGTTTTAAGAGTTTTTGGCGGCTCGGCGTTACGGGCCTTGCGGACCAACAATACGTGATTTATGTAAGCCGACCCATCAATCCACTCGTAGGCTCTGGGCAATGGGGCCGCGAGATTTTCTTGAACAACAGCCTGACCTTTAATTTTACCGTCTGAAATATCCTGATAAAGCTGATCAAGCTGAGGTTTAGCCTCGTCCCAACGGTCAAGGGCATCTTGCATGGTTTTGGCGATGCTTGAAGCCTCAATGTATGACTGATTGTCGCGAGAAATAATGACTAATCTGCCGTCTCTTGTTTTATCTCTGAGGGTCGCTAGTTTCATGCTGAATTATCCTCTCTTAGTTGAGGGCTTTTTCGCTGGCGGGCGCTTATCCGCCGGCTTTTTGTTGGATTTTCCTGAAACCTGCGGCTTGCCTGAGCTTGTCCGGCCTGGGCGGGAATCAGGAGATTTTGTTGGGGAATGCTTTGGTGCCTCGCGAGACGCGAGCTCAGGGGTAGGCGTGGAAGAACGCCTGCCCGCTGGTTTTTTGGAGACAGGTTTTGGTGCCGACTCCAGACCTGATTTCGCCGGTTTTTTTTGGTCAGGTCTCTGAGACATAGGCTTTCTTACGGCCCTACCTGTGGACGCTGAAACGCGTTTTTCTGGATTACTCGTGACAGTCCTTTCGGTAGATTTGCGAAGAAGGTCCACCTGATCATTTGTCAGCTGCCGGTACTGGCCGGCAGGAAGATCCCCTGGTAGCCTGATATCCCCGAAGCCAATCCGAATAAGTCTCACGACTCGTTTATTGAAATGCTCAAAGAGTCTTCTGACAAGGCGATTTCGCCCCTCGTGTACCGTAACGATGTACCAGGCACCAGTTGAAACACCCATATTCGTGCCGTGAACAAACGTTATTTTAACGTCTCTCACAGCTCCGTCTTCCAGCTGGAGGCCTTTTTTGATGACCTTCTCTTCTTCTTTAGTCAGACGACCATCAAGAAGGACCTGGTATTCTCTTGGAACATGGTACTCAGGGCGGCAAAGTTTATAGCTGAGATCTCCATCATTGGTGAGCAGCAGTAAGCCTTCCGTGCGAAAATCCAGCCTTCCGACCGGTGACACCAAAAACTTGGCCTTTGCCACCATGGGGAGGTCGTAAATCGTGGGCTTATTAGTCAGCTCATCACTGCGAGCAGTAAGGATTTTATCTGGTTTATTTAGAAGCCAGTAGACCTTCGGCGGGATTTTGGTTTTGAGAATCTTACCGTCCAGGGCGACGCTGTCAGATTCAGGATGAACTTTGGTGCCAAGCTCTTTGACAGTCTTGCCATTAACGGCAAGACGCCCTTCACTGATCCACTTCTCCGCTTCGCGGCGGCTCGCTATCCCCAGTTGGGATAGCCACTTCTGCAGTCTCATCTCGCTCATCTGGTTGAGCCTCACTTGATGCGTCGCTTGACAGCTCAATAGAAACTGCGTCAGCGGACTCGGTTGAAGTCATCTCGACTTGAACGTCCTGATCCCACTCGTCCTCATTAATGGCGGCAACAAAGAGAATAGGATCTCCGGTCGTCGCTCCTTGAATGGGTCTCTCCTCAGTATGCACGTCCGTGGCCACCCAGGCAACTTGTCCTTCGTTTAAAACATCAATTAAATCACCCTGAGACGCCTCTAGGGCCTGGACTACGACTGTGTCCGTTTCAGCGGCCGCAACTGCGTCACTTGCCTCACTGACCCGTTCCAGAGTCGGGGCATAAGAAGCCGCGTTAGCGGCCAGAGGATTAAATTCCTCTGGGCTTTGGGTCTCCGCTGAATAGACCTCATCGGCGATGAATTCCTCAGTGTCTACACCCTCTTGCTCTGCCTCAAAATTGGCGATCTTTTGAGTGGCCGCGTCAAGAACGTCTTGTGGCGTCTGGAAGCTTTCTAGTGGTGGCAGGTCATTAATCGAGCCCAGCTGAAAGATTTTCAGGAATTCATCCGTAACGCCAAACATCATGGGGCGTCCTGGAATTTCCTTACGGCCTGTACAGGTCAAAAGGCTTCGCTCAGACAGTGTCTTAAAAATTGAGCCGGCGTCTACGCCCCTGATGAATTCCACTTCGGCACGGGTCACGCCTTTTGAGCCCTTTTGGCGATATGCGATCACCGCCAGTGTCTCAAGAGCGGCTCTTGAGAGCGGCCTTGGGCGGCTTGAAAACTGTTTTTCCATCAATGGCTTCGCGGCTGGCGTGGTCTGAAACTGATAGCCCATGCGTTTGATATATTTCAGGTGAAATCCACCGGCGCGGTCGCGGTAAAATTCTATCAACTGATCACAGGCATCCTGTACTTCTTTAAGTGTGTAGCCATTATCAAGAAGTAATTCATGAACTTCGACAGCCCGCATGGGTTTTGGCGAGGCGAATAAAATGGACTCGATTTTTCCGGATAAAGTTAGCTCTTCTTGAAGAGGAAAATTCTCGTCGGATTCCTCTTCAGCTACGTCCTCGGATTCTTCCGCGGATTCTTCTTCGGATTCTTCCGCGGATTCTTCCGCAGCTTCAATTGCCGAAAGGCCTTCTTCCGGAAACACGGGTTCGCCAACAGCGGACGTCGCATCAACGTTAAACGAAATAAGCTTTTCCGGGACCGCATTTGCCTGGTCTTCTGTTTCAAGGGCTATTTCTTCATCGGTATTTTCAACATCGTGATCATGATCTGTCATGTATCCACCTCCGAATTTTTACTTGAAGTCTCTAACCCCGAAAGGGGCTCATCTGCTAACTCTACGGCCGTTACTGCGGTATCTACGCTTGGAAGAAGTGACCCCTGGGGCAAATCTGCGATCAAAATGTTTGCCGCAACATTGACTACCGGAGCGTCGGTAGCCGCGTCGTGGAGGGCCACGGGGAATGACGTGGGAAGTATACTTTCATCCAGGTCAGCACGGTAAAACCACAAGGGTCCCATCATGTCCTGCTGATAGATTTTAAGTTTGAGCTGTTTTGACAGCTCAAGTACAGCCATGAAGTGCACGACCATGTCATAGCGGCTTCGGAATTTGTTGTAGAGCCCCTGGAACATCCCAAACCGGACGGTTTCTATGTATTCGCCAAACCGCTCAATGGTTTGTTCCAGTGTGATGCCGTGAGTTTTGGCCTCAATTTTATTGGCTTTACGGTCGGCCAGATCTCGCATGATCTGATCAAATAAAATAATCAGGCGGGCTGGGTCACCCTCTAAAGGAGTCTCGACGTCTTTAAAGACTTCTGCCAGACGCTCGTATTCATGACCAGTTTGAATCTCGACACCCATTTGTGGGCACTGAGAGAACCACTCGGCGGCGCGACGGATCATCTCATATTGAAGGAGTCGGTCCTGGAGAGTTTTTAGCGGATCTTCCTCGTCCCCATCGTCATTGGTGACCTTGCGCTCCTCCATTGGAAGAAGACTTCGGCTTTTGATCTCAATGAGGGTCGCACCCATGGCGACAAATTCACCGGCCTCTGAGATGTCATCAAATTTAACAAGCCTGAGATACCCCAGGTACTCGGTCGTCAGTCTAAATATGTCGATGGCGAAAATATCGATCTCGTGCACGCGGATCAAATGCAGCAGCAGATCCAGCGGTCCCTCGAAGCGATCAAGTTTGACGAAATACTCTGACGACATGGAATCTTGTTAAGACCTTCCCTGTGAGTCACCCGATTGGGGTATCGGGGGGCCTAATGCCTAATTTATTTGGACTTTCGTTCTCTTTTTTAGTTATAACCTGCCAACTCTTGGGTGTCCATTTAAAATACCCTTCAAAGGCTTGGCCCGTGCAAGATACGGATACAAAATCAGGACAACTCCTACCTTTTCTTGAGCAGCTCAGAAGTAAGAATGCACGCCTGGGTGATCTTATTGCGCTAATTTTAGGCGGCGGTAGTGCGCCGGAATCTGGTCTCAAAAATGTGTTCGCGCCCCGCACTCATCAAGGCTTTGATGTCTTCACAAACCAAAGCCAGCTAATTGTTAATAACCTTGAAACCTTTATGTGGCCTATAGTTGGCAGTCACTTTAAGTCAGCTGGTTACTTACCAATAAGGGCTTTCAGGGTTGAACCATCAAAGATTTGGGGCCCTGTGGATAAGCTGAGGATATTCCTATCCAGCGGCACAACCTCAGGCGCAGAAGGGCGCTCAAAGTCAGCTTACAGTGCCCTGGGACTCGAGTTATACCAAGCTGGAAGTATCGCGGCATTTTTAGGGGTCCTTGAAAGGTGCGTGCTGCCGTTTTCAGGTGATTTTTTAGACATGGTGTCGGTGAGTCTCATTCCGCCTGTGGATGAGTGGCCAGACTCCAGTCTTGCACAAATGATCGCCTGGTTTTCTGAGATTTGGCCGACATCATATGCCAATAGTGAGTCCACTGAACATGTCCTGGCCACCCTTGAGGACGCCTCTGAGCCAAACAAACCCGTAGTCTTATTTGGTACGGCATTTCATTTCGTTAACGTTATGGATCAAGGCCTCTCATTTACGCTTCCCAAAGGCAGCATTATAGTTGAGACAGGCGGGACAAAAGGACGGAGCAGGTCTGTTACAAGAGAAGACCTTTATCAGTTGCTTAGTGAGCGTTTTGGTGTCGAGGAATCTAGGATTGTCAGCGAGTACGGAATGTGTGAACTGGCGAGTCAGGCGTGGGATTTTGTGGACGCGGGGACAACCCGAATGCTGTCTGAGAGGAGCTTCAAATTCCCCTGGTGGGTCACGCCGGGCGTCATGACGACACCTTCACAGGTTCTCGCCAAGGGTGTTGGAGCATTAATTATTGATGATCCACTCAGAGTAGACATCGGGCAAACCGCGTTGCAGACAGAAGATATGGCGTGTTTAGATGACGACGGCACTTTTAGACTGCTTGGCCGTGTACCGCAAGCCCCCCTGAAAGGGTGCTCCCTTAAGGTCACCGACATCGCTGAAAGTTCCGGTTTAACCCAGATCACCAAGTCACTTGAAAAAGGCCAGATGCTTAATCCCGAGGACCCAAGACTTGCGAAAAATGCGCCGGCCGGCAGAAAATGGTTTTTGGACTTACTGACAGACACAAACGCCATTAAATGTTTGCAGCGGGAACTTGGCGATAAGACACTCGCCCTCAGCGCCATCTCAGATTTAGCTGCCGGGCTTCCGGAAAATGACGAAGGCTTTGCCCGGGCGGCAATAGCCGCCATGAATAATAAACAAATCGCCCAAAAATGGCTCCTGATCGCGCCGGCTAGCCATTCTATCGCCCCTATCCATCCTCTCGCCCAGGCTCTCATAATAGGATTAGACCTTCGGATCAGGCTTCCGGAAATTGCCGGATTAAAATCTTCAGAAACTTTTTTAGCGAGAGCTGTCGAACTGGCAAAAACTGCGGGGTTTCACGTGACGACTTTGCCCTCGTCGTTTCGTCTGGGGCAAGATGATCTTCTCGACGGTGAAAATATTCTTATATTCGGAGATGACGAGACCTGCGCCATGATGAGGAAATTTGCCCCCGGTCGCGTCGCGGCTTTTGGTACCGCGGTGAGCATGAGCATTGCCAGGATTAAAGATCTTGAAAGCAAAACTCAGATTCAAAGCTTGATTTCCGACCAACTGTCTTTAGCTCAGCGCGGCTGCCTTTCATCAAGAGTAATTATTATCATTGGCGGTAAGGAAGACAGCCTTCACCAGATCCTCTCCGAGGTGGCGGCGGGAGAGTTTTTCTCACCGCCAAAAAGCCCTGGCCTTGAAGTCGCAAGATCAATTGAGGATGTTAGACTTTCGCAGGCGGGATTTAGAGTAAATCCTAGCGGAGTGATGATTGCCACCAAGAACTCAACTCTCAAAGCTCTTTGCCGGGATTTAGAGGGGGGCATTAGCCGCCTTGATTTTGTGATTCCCGTACTGGTACTTCCCGAGGACACAAGTGAGGTTGATGCCATCGAGGCCGCCCTCCAGGTGATGCCCATCAGGGCAATCTCGGCGGGTGAACGAAGTCTTGAGGCTTTATTAAATTCGAGAAATTCAGTTCAATTCCTCCAAACTCTATTGGTGGTTGAGCTGGGAACGCTTGGGCGTCAGCCTTTTGACGGTCGCCACCTGGGGCTTCCATTTTTTGGCGTCAGCCACTAACCCACGTTAGAATAGTCCTATGAGGACTCATTCTATTACATTTGAAAAAGAAGATCTTGAGCTTCTGGCCGACTATTTCTTTGAGCTTTTTCTGCCCCGCTTTGTTGGACAGGAAGAAGGCTCTCTGGCGGCAGGAAGCCGCATAGAATTCTCGCGCAAAATGAAAAATAAGGTAGGCCTTGCAGTCCTGTTTGAGAATAAGATCAGACTCTCACTCAGCTATTTTGCGGGTAACCCACAGTTTCTGCCATATACGATATTTCACGAGATGACCCATCTATGGCTTTACCATTCAGGGTTTGACCCGGGACATACGAGACGATTTTATAAGAAAATGTTAGAATTTGAGCAGACGGGCTATCAGGTCGATCCAGAGGTTCACATCCACTCGAGACTAGCGGCCGAAGGCAGTTATGTATATATTTGTAATAACTGCGAGAATCGGTGGCACCTAAGAGAAGAGCTTGATCACC
>CANILH010000074.1 GCA_947468665.1 Oligoflexales bacterium
AGCGGCCAATGGAATATTCCAGAACTTCGTCGACTGCTCAGCGATATTATCGGCAATAAAAAGACCTTCGAGGGGTACGAAGTGACCCTAAATTTCCCCATAATCGGGCGAAGGGTCATGCTACTCAATGCCCGGGAAATCCGAGACGGAGGGCAGTATTCTGGACTGATACTTTTGGCGTTGGAGGATATTACCGAGCGAAGGAAACAGGAAAACAACCTTAAACTTATTTTTACTGCCTCCCAGATGGGAATGCTGCAGACGAGTGCCTCCGGTGAGATCGTTTTCGTGAACAAGGAAGTCGAGAGGATTTTTGACTACGGTCCAGGCGAGTTGGTGGGTAAACACGTCAACACATTAATCCCAGAGCGTTTGCGCGCATCACACACTAAACACATGAAGGAATATTGGGCTCACCCAACACCTCGCCCCATGGGTAATCGTCGAGACCTCGTCGGTTTGAGTAAAACCGGCAGGGAAGTCCAAGTCGAGGTTTCGCTGGTCCAAATGGACGTTGATGGAGAGGTATTTGCCGTGCTGGGAATCTTTGACGTTAGCTTTAGGGAAGAAGCCGCCGCAGTTCAGCGGGCCAAAGATGCCGCTGAATTGGCTAGCAAAGCGAAAGGTAAATTTCTGGCTAATATGAGTCATGAAATCAGAACCCCTTTATCGGCAATCGTTGGATTCTCAGAAGTCCTGGAGAATGATCCCGAGCATGCTTCCCGATTCGTCGGGATCATCCGGCGCAATGCCAAACACCTAGCGTCTTTGATTGACGACATATTGGACTTATCCAAGATTGAAGCCGGCCAAATAAATTTGGAGTCCGCGGCCCTCAACCTGCGTGAAGAAGTCGATGGTGTGATATCGATGCTGGCTGAAAAGGCCAAAACGAAGGGCCTTGCTCTTAGTTGCACCTATGAAGATGGGCTGCCGAAAGTTGTAAGGTCAGACGCAACGCGGTTGCGGCAGATTCTCATTAACGTGATCGGTAACTCAATCAAGTTCACGGAGAACGGCAGCGTAGATATCAAAGTGCGGGCCGAGGCAACGAAGGCTGATGCCGCGTTCCGACGTGTTATATTCACTGTCATTGATAGCGGCTGCGGGATCGCAGAGAGCGCGCATGCCAAAGTTTTTGAGTCGTTTAGCCAGGAAGCGGCGTCAACAGCCCGCCAATACGGAGGCACAGGCCTCGGACTGGCGCTTTCCAGAGAGCTGGCGCGTCTGATGAATGGGGACGTTGTTTTGAGGAGAAGCGAACCAGGAGTTGGAAGCACGTTCGAGGTCGCGATTACTTTTGAGTCGCTTGATTCTACGAATAAAGCTCCTTTGGCCCCGTCGTTAGGGCCGCAGAGTGCCAGCGAAAAGGAAAAGTTTTCATTGCAGGGACTTCGCGTCCTGCTGGTGGACGATGCAGAGGACAATCGCGTGCTTTTTGATCGTATTCTGAATGTCAGGGGCGCTGACGTCGGCCTGGCCAAAGACGGCCTCGAGGGGGTAAAAATGGCCCTTGAGCAGAAGTATGACGTGATCTTAATGGATGTGCAGATGCCGGATCTAAACGGCCGCGAAGCCACAGCCAAACTTCGGGCAAGCGGGTACGCGGGCCCAATCGTCGCGTTGAGTGCCTTCGCGACCAAAGAAGAAAAGGAAAAATGCATCGCCGCCGGCATGAATGAATACCTCACCAAGCCAATCAGCGGGGATGACCTTGCGAAAGTTGTAGCCAAATGGGGCAAAGGTTTAAGATGACATTACGGTGAGTGGTGCGTTTAAGCGACGGTGACAATCAAAGACACCTGTTCCTCAAGATCTCTTGTCTGTTCTTGCCACCACCTCGGCGTGCCGAATTGCGGAAACGCCCGGGGGAAACTCGCGTCTTCCCAGCGTTTGCCGATCCATGCCGCGAAGTGCACAAACCGGAGAGCCCGAAGCGGCTCAATAAGTCTTAGTGACACGCGGTCAAACGGACGCATCATGTCATACGCGTCCAGTACGATTTTTAGTTTTCGTTGGGCGTACTCATCACGACCAGGAATCATCAGCCAGATGTCCTGAACCGGTGGGCCCATGACCATATCATCAAAATCCACCCAGAATGGTCCTTCCGCTCCCCAGAGCAGATTTCCCAGGTGGCAGTCACCGTGAATACGCTGAACGCCCGCGGCTTTAAACCAGGGCGTGCTTACCTGACAGATGGTCTCGACTGCTTTTTGATAGCGGGCCTTCATATCATTTGGCAGTGTGCCGCTGTCGATCAGCCACTTAAGATTATTGATCCCGTAGGATTCAGTGTCGAGTTTTACACGGTGCTCTGCTGGTCTTAGCGCGCCGACGGCGTGGAGTCTCGCGAGAAGGCGTCCGACCCGGGCACACTGCTCGTCGTCCAGTTCATCAGGACTTCGACCGCCGCCTTTTGGAAACACGGCATACATGAGGCCAAGGCCCTCATCCTCAAAGACTGAGTGACCTTCCGCGTTTTGTTTGGGCGCGATCACCGGAATGTCCGCGTCAACGAGATCAAACAGAAAATCATGCTCATCTTGGATTTGATCCCAGGTCCAGCGACCGGGGCGATAGAATTTAATAACAACAAACCGGTCAGACGGAGACTTTACGAGTTTGGGGTCATCGACCTCAATCTCAACCTCGTAGACGCGGTTTTCCATGCTGTTGAGGGCAAGACAGCGACCCGTGCAGCGGAACCCGATCCGCTCGACAGCATCGAGAATATGGCCTGGTGTCAGCGTAAAAAAATGCTGAGTGGCACTTTGTCCCCACGGGGTGTTTTGCGAGGACATAGAACTCCGTTGGGGTTAGAATACCCGTGAGCAATCACGATCGGGTTTGAGAGCTTCGCAGCGGACGCGGACTTTGCCGAGTTCGTCGCCTGCTAAGACACGGGCTGTGGAAACGCTGAATGTAAACCGGTTTTTGCTGGCCAATATCAGATCGCCCTCAACCGCGTACATGTAGTTACCAGGCACCCAGGCGTTTTCGCGTCCCACCAAAAAAATCCTTAGGGGCTTTGGCTTGATAAACCTGACCCACCCGTCATCAATTCCTTTGCCGGAACGCAAATCAACCGTAAACGACGTGTCGGCATCCTCATAGCCAGGAGCCTCCCAGTATTGGATCACGAATGGGTTGAATGCGATAAGTGGAGCCTCCGCGGGAATGGCGGCGACTTTCTTAGCTTCTTCCATGATTTTGGATTTGTTTGTCGGAGCCATCGCACAGCTTGTCTCAAGAAGAAACGACACCATCTTTGGTCTGTTGTAGTTGGTGCCTTTCCAGTCAATGCGCCCCTCACCACCGGTGCAGGGAAATCCCATGGCCATCCAGCCGGCGTTTTTCTTGTGGCCATGGAGGCCGTCTTTGGTCATGCATGGCGACATGACGCGAGTCAGCATGACTTTATTCTCAGGGAGGTAAATGGGCTCGCCATCAGTGAATTTAACGGACGCGTCACAGTCGTCCATGACGGGGTGGGTTGGGTCGGGTTTCGCGGCAGGTGATTCAGGGGTGTTGAGGCTCGTTGCCGGTGTGGCTTCGGGCGCCAGTTTCGCGGCGGGTGCTGGTTCGGCCGCGGGTTCCTTTTTCGCGATTGGTGCTGTGGCGCGCACCGGATCTGCGACCGGCTTGGTTTTAACGCAAGCAGAAAGTGAAACAAGCATCGTGGTTGAAACCGCGAGCGTGACAGCTACTAATGAAAGAGAAAAAAGCCGCATGAATAATCTCACATGAAAATATTATTGATGGTGTTATTTACATCTCATTTGAAGTTCCAATACTATCACGTTGCCGTGGCCGTGAGCTATAGGCAGGAAAAAGCCTGATGACCAAATAACGAACACAAAACCAAGCGTATCCAGCGGCGGTGCCAATCAGAACTGGCTCAAGACTGAACACCGCGTCGGTCATATTGTAAATGCGGCGTACACCGATCTCGTTTGTCTGGCGGGCGGCTGCCGCGATCAAGCCACCGTCTACAATGAGCGCTATTAGCGCGGTAATTGCTATGGCAAGTGCCCAGAATCCGCTGCCGCGCGGCAAAAAACGCTTCCATATGGCGGCAAATCCAAGAATGGCCAGCGAGCACTGCCAGTGCAAATCCTGCTGTTCGAGTTCTGCGATTGCCGAGCCCATTAGTAACGTGACGGAATTTCCATTTAATCGAAATTGACCGATCTGCTTGATAAACGTGCTGACTCCGCGAGTCGATGAGGGAAGATAGGAATGAATGACAAATATTAACGCGGGAAAAACAATCAGGGCTGCCCCGATACTTATGACGTGCAGCGGAAGACGATGAATAGCGAAATTGGTGCCGCGGGCGTGTTGAATGGCCCGTACTCCGATCATGGCCGCGAGTGGCCATGCAAGCAGTCCGAAAAGAGGCGATATCACAAGAGAGACGACGCAGGTCGCGAACAGGATGGGCAACCACGTGGCATCCCGGGTGCGCGCGTAGAGAGCTAAGAAAAGAAACATCAGGGCGACTGCTGGCTGAAGAATAAGAAATGTCCCGGCGACATGTGTGCCGACAAGAATACTGCCCCTGCTTAAAACAACGCCCGCTGCAATGACACCGCCGACCCAGCTTGAGGTCAGAATTCGGGCGGTAACAGCCACAACAAAGGCGCTCATTGTGATCAGGTGGGGGGCAAAGTCCAGATAGGCATCAAGTTCAAGGCGCTTAAACTGGCAGATACTTAATAGACTAAGCGCCAGTCCGGGGGAGGTGAGGGCATCGGGGTCCAAGGGGTGACCCAGGGACTGGGCGGCAAACGGGAACTCGGGATCAGCTCCTGCCGAGCAAAGTGAGGGCCAGGAGTGGCTAAATGCCAAAGATGTTGCATAAAATTCGTCGGTTAGGCTGTGCCCTTGGTCGCCAATCTGAAGCCAAATAAGTCGGGTGGCGATTATAAAACACGTTAAAATAAGAAGGACGACTTCAAGGCGATTGGCGATGATGGGAGGCCGATGTAAGGTCATATTGCGGCTTTAGTCCGAATTTTTGAATCTTCATGGGTTATGATTTTATGCAGTGTTTATTTATAGTTGCAAGAAAACTGCTTGGTGGCTAGGGAATTCTGCCCTTTTATTTGATAATTGTTCTTGACTTAAATAGAAACCATTAGTAAACATCCGCTCACATGAATATCTATAGTTCATTAAGATTCATTAAGAAGTGATAGGGGAATTAACATGGCATCAGTAGAACTCCGACCAGGCGACACATTAAATATCGTATGGTCGTCGGTACAAGACACTCCACTCGGACTTCGTGAAGTCGAGAGCAACTTCGCCTTTACCTATGAAGAACTGCTCGCGAAACTCCGCGCTAAAGGCCGCACAGGCAAAAGCCGCCGCTCCGGAACAGAAGGCGCTCGTTTTAGCCGTGTTGTAGCCCTCGCTACTAATGCTATGCGCAAAGGCAAATGGTCCACCGGCGCTGACATCGACCGCGATGAGGTTTTTGAGCGCATGATGAGCCGCTTCCGTATGCTCCAGGACAAAGAATTTATGAACATCACCGGCAATGCCCGTGAGTCCCTTGTTGATCTTTGTAATTCTAAAACCATCAAACCTACTCAGCGCAAAGAGCTTAAAGACATCCTCGACCGCGCAGGAATCCGCGTAGACTAAATTCTGGTCTTTTGAAACGCATTATTGATTGATACCATGAGACCACCCACAGCAAACTGCCGTGGGTGGTTTTTTCTTTTGTTGGGGAGTTCTCTCCGGAGGTTTGGCCATGGCGGAGTTTAAGGTCCTGGGCGTGAATCATCTTGGTCTGGCTGCAAAGGATCCGGCTAAATGCCGCTGGTTTCTGGCGGAAGCACTTGGTCTAAAACATTTGGGAGATGAGCTGGTGGCCTCCCAAAAAACCTTGACGGCCATGTATGAGGCCCCCGTCAATGCTTCGGCGCAGACAAGGCTGGAAATCGTCGCTCCAGAAGATGGAACGACCGACGGTCCCATCAGTAAGTATCTTGAGAAAAAAGGCGCCGGGATCCACCATCTTGCCGTCAGTGTGAATGATATTGACGCCGCGATCGCGCACATGAAAACCCTTGGAGTCCGCATGGTGGACGAGGTTCCCAGATCTGGCGCCCATCACACACGGATAGCCTTCGTGCATCCGGAATCAACCGGCGGCATTCTCATAGAGTTGGTGCAGGAATCTCGCTGAACTCTAATTTTGGTAAAAGTTAAAATTATTGGATGACATAAATGTCATCATCCCTTAGAATTTTATTCAGAGCTAATGAATAGAGTTAAGTAGATCTAATAACAGATCAGATGACCGTGTCATGTGACAGGACGTCACGGCGTGTTAATCTGCCCGTTATTTGCCATAGGGGTGAACATGATGCGTGTCATCAGACTTCTTCCGGTTGCGTTTATATTTACGGGTCTTGTAACGTTTGTGGATCGTGGATTTAACGACGAGATGCGAAAACTCGCCTCGATCCGGGATCAGTTTACCAGCGCGGTGAGTGACGCCAAGGGCCGCGTCGGCGCGGTGTCGTGGGCGGCGATCTCCGACGCCCAGATGCAGCAGAACTTTGAGATGGGTAATATTAATACCGTGACGCAGTCGCTTCAGGGGTACGTCCGTCCCGGGGAAGTGACGCAGATGGATGTCCTGGACTCTGAGTGTAATCTGGTCGCCCGGGTTCCTCAGGGTGGCAAACCAGTCGCCGAGCTGTGTCAGACGGTTAAATTAGGCAAGCCGGCGTTGTTTTGGCAGGTTAATGATCAAAACGAGGCAGTTTTGGTATCGGTCGTCAGCCGCGCGATGGCTGGCAAGATGATTTTTGTCGCGTCCCAGCTGGTGTTTGATCATGGATGGTTATCATTGCACCCTGGTTTGGCTGTTTTACAGTCAAACAGGGATATCGCAATCAACTCACCTGGGTCAGGGGCTGTGCTTTGGAAAGAAGGCAAACTCCCCGACGGCCGCTTCGCCCTTCAGCTTTCTGTTGATGGATGGATTTATCGTGTGATGCCGGAGCTTACTGGGCTCGCGCTCGCGCCTGTGCGTGAGAGTTTTTGGGTTCTGTTTGGTGCCTTGGGTATTGTGATTGTTTTGGTGTTGACTCAGATCGCGGCTGGGAGCCGCAAAGATGAGCTTGAGCGCGCGTCCCTTGAGGCGTGGATTCGTGAGCATCAACTCCTGAAATCTCAAGCCTCTGGCCAGGAGAATGCTCCGGTGATGGCTTGGAAAGAGATAGTTTCGACGGCCCGAGCCTTGATCTCGTCCAAGGACGAGCAGCGCGGGCATCAGCTCAGGCTCATGCATGAGCGTGTTGAGAAGGTGACGACGCGTTTGCGGGAGCGGGATCTTGAGATCGCCGAGCTTGAGAATAAACTGGCTGGCATGAGTGATCTCGCCAGTCTTCAAGAACAGCTTCAGCACACTACGACGTCCTTTTTGCGTCAGATTTCCCAGATGCGGGAGGTTTGCGAGAACATTTACGACGTCGCGACGAGTGGTCTCACGCAGCAGGCAAAAAGCCTGCACGCTTTCTGCGCGCGGTGGAAAGAAGGCCTCAGTCAGGGTACCAGTCGTGAGATGGCGGCCAGGAAGTTCTTCAGACATCTTGTGGAGTCAAAAGGCAGTATTCCCGGCTGGTCTAAGCTGGATGAGGATATGCGTGAGCTTGATCAGCTGACCGCCAGTACGTTGGATCAGTCATTGAATACAGCAATGCTGGCTCGTCAGGTGGTAAGTGATTGTGAGTCTGCCGCTAAGCTCGCCGCTCTCTGGCGTGGAATCGCCTGTCGTGATCGCGCTGAGAAAACATCTGAGTGGGTTAACTGCCTGCTCGCCGCTCAAAAGCTTGTTTCCGCTGACGATAAATTTCAGGCAATGAGGTTTGAGATGTTGCCACAGCTAGGAAGTCCCGAAGACATGTACCCTGCCGTTTCAAACGCGGGTCTGATCAGCGGGTTCTTTCATCTCTATCTCGCGTTGCTGTATGACGCGGATGTCGCGGCAATCACATTGCCGATGGTTGTCCGTCAAAAGCGCTTCAAGGATCAGGCTACTATTATTCTCTCGCTTCCGGCGAGGCAGGCGGGGCAGATTCCAGAATCACCAAGTCGCCAGATGCTTTATCATGTGGATCTCGCCAAACAGATTTTGTCCGGCTGCGGACTGAAGGTTTCAGTGCTGCCACCAACGGTGGCAGGTTACCCTGTGGGACTCACGTGGTCGTTGCCGCAGAAGGTGACGCAGGTGGTTGTGGAGCATGAAGTAACTGTTTAATGCGAGGCTCTGCCTCGCGCCCCGTCAAATGCTAAATGCAATGCGAGGCTCTGCCTCGCGCTCCGGCCAGGGGACCTTTCGATGGTCCCCTTGGCGAACCCCAACCGACCAGGGCTTTGCCCTGGACCCAAATGCGGGAGGTAGGGGGGGAGGGAATGCAATGCGAGGCTCTGCCTCGCGCTCCGGCCAGGGGACCTTTCGATGGTCCCCTTGGCGAACCCCAACCGACCAGGGCTTTGCCCTGGAC
>CANILH010000075.1 GCA_947468665.1 Oligoflexales bacterium
AAATAATCAGGGGAGAGGTCTCTCAGGCTGCTTGTCACTCGCCTCATAAACCGGTTTCATCTTAGGCTGAAGCTCAGCCAGGGCCTTGCTGCGATTGGCGGGATCTGGGTGTGTGGACATAAATTCAGGAGGCGACTTTCCGGACGCGCCCATGCGGTCCCAGAGTTTTGGAGCGGCTTCTGGATTATAGCCAGCCGCCGCCGCATAGCGGAGTCCAACAGCGTCAGCCTCTGACTCATGTCCACGACCATAAGGTAAAATAATCCCGAAATTCGCCCCAACCGCCAGCGCACCAAGCCAAAATTGCCTGTATTTATTATCCCCGAGAGAGATCTCGGCCGCTGATGCGAGACCCGTAATCGCAAGCTGCTGGGTCATGCGCTCAGCGCCATGCCTCATCGTGGCATGGGCCACCTCATGCCCAAGTACAACCGCCAACGCAGCTTCAGTCTCTGCCACTGGCATGATGCCAGTAAAAACCGCGATTTTTCCACCTGGAAGGCAAAAAGCGTTTACGGTTTTAGGCTCGTCAATAACATTAAATTCCCACTCAAATTCAGCGCCGCTCGCCCGGGCAATGCGTTTTCCGATTCTCTCGACCACTTCATATTTAGGAGAAGACTTGGAAACCAACTTCCCCTCAGACTTGGCTTTGGCAAGGACCTCACTGTAAGCATTCTTGCCAAGACCATCCATCTGCGAATCCGAGATGATGTTAATGGACTGGCGTCCCTCGCTATTGGTCACACAAGCGTCGATAGCCACGACACCAAAACCGATCCATGTAATTGCGATAAATTTGCGCATCATGTCCCACCTCAACGTTTAGCGTTGCTTTTCGCACCGCTGATGGACGCTGCGGCCGGGTTGATCGCCTCGTTAATAATTCTGGCTTGTTCCGTGGTGTGAGCCTTGCTTGCCCCCTCAGCGGTGGTGCCGCTATCACGCCGACCAACGTATTTAAGGCGAACCGAGTCACCCAAAATTCCCTCAAGGTGCGGGCGGACAAATGTCCATGCACCCATGTTTTGTGGTTCTTCCTGTGCCCAAACGGCTTCTTTGGAACCTTTGTAGCGAGCGATGATCACTTCCACTTTTTTGGTTGGGAACGGATAAAGCTGCTCAATGCGCACAAGAGCGACTTCGCCCTCTCCGGCGGTCGATGTACCATCCTGCATCTCGTAAAAGAGTTTACCGGTACAAAAAACAATGCGTTTGACAGACTTGGCGTCTTTAATCCGCGCGTCATCAATCACTTCCTCAAATTGACCTTTCTCGAAGTCCTCAAGCGGGCTCGCCACCTTGGCATGACGTAGCAGCGACTTTGGCGACATGATGATTAATGGCTTACGGAACTCGCGGCAGATCTGTCTGCGGAGAATATGGAAATACTGGGCTGCTGTTGTTGGAATTGCCACCTGAATATTGGCGTTACCGCACAACTGTAGAAATCTCTCAGGACGTCCTGATGAATGCTCCGGCCCCATACCCTCGTGACCGTGAGGAAGCAGGAGAACTAGGCCAGATGTCTGGCCCCATTTTGCCTCAGATGCCACCAAAAACTGATCAATTACGATCTGAGCACCATTGACGAAGTCACCGAACTGACCTTCCCAAAGTACGAGTGCCTCCCGGTCAGCCACTGTATAGCCAAATTCAAAGCCCATAACCCCAAGCTCAGAGAGCGGACTATTAAGAATCTCAACCGGAGCCTGATCAGGGGAGATTTGATTCATGCTAAAGTGCGGGACACCGGTCTCAAAGTCACTCAGTACGGCCTGCCGACTTGAGAACGTGCCACGTTGGGAATCTTGTCCCGACAACCTAACGTGATGACCCTCGCGGGCAAGCGATCCAAAGGCTAACAGTTCAGCCATCGGCCAATCCACACCTGGGCCATCTTTATCGACCATCTTGGAACGCTGCTCAAGAAGCTTCAGAAGTTTCGGGTGGACGTTAAATCCAGTCGGAACAGCGACCATTTTCTTGCCGATCTCACCAAGAATTTTGGCGGATACAGCGGTCTTGACGGATTTTTCCATGGCCGCCTCATCACCGTGAGGAGGATGAAAAATATCATCAAAGACCTTGGGGAATTTATCTTTGAATTTATCGCTTTTAGTGTCTCCGGATTTCATGAGATCCAGAGCGTCCTGGAGTTTAGCCCGGAAGTCAGTGCTCCTTTTCTTAAGTTCATCAGCCGTCAATACACCTTCCGCTACAAGTCCCTCCCCGTAAAGGGTGAGAACGGTCGGGTGCTTAGCAATAATCTTATACATGGCCGGTTGAGTGAAGCCAGGCTCGTCAGTTTCGTTATGACCGTGACGGCGGTAGCCAACAAGATCAATCACAAAGTCTTTTTTGAATTTCTGACGGTACTCGGCCGCGATCTGAGCTGTCCAGATCACTGCTTCCGGGTCATCCGCGTTAACGTGAAGCACTGGAGCCTTTAAGATCTTCGCGATGCCAGAAGAATACTGACAGGAACGACTGTCCTCAGGATTCGTCGTAAAACCAACCTGGTTATTGATGATCACGTGAACCGTTCCACCGGTGGTGTAACCCGAGAGTTCCGCGAGGTTTAATGTCTCAGCTACGAGACCCTGCCCAATAAACGCCGCGTCACCATGAATAAGCAGCGGAAGAACTTTTTTGCGCTCTTTATCTTTGATCAGCCTCTGGCGAGCTCTGGCGAATCCCTCGGCCACGGGATTTACAATCTCCAGGTGACTCGGGTTCGGGGACAGATAAATACGGACGTTTTTTCCACCGAAGGTCCGCTCCCCCGCAAAACCCAGGTGATACTTCACATCACCGTCGATCTGATATGGATTAAATTCACTGCCCTCAAATTTCTTGAACATGCTTTCATAGGTCTTGCCGAGGAAGTTACACAATGTGCCAAGACGCCCGCGGTGGGCCATACCCAAAATCACTTCTTCGACGCCATTCTGCGCAGCCACCGTGGTAACCGTCTCAAGAAGGGGCATAAAGCTCTCTGCCCCTTCCAGAGAAAAACGCTTCTGGCCAAGGAACCTCGCCTGCAAAAAAAGCTCAAACCCCTCCGCTTTTATGAGGCTGTCTAAAATCTCAAGCTTCTGGGTCTTAGAAAAAACTGGTTTATTGCGGCAGGACTCCATTTTTTCCTGGATCCACTTAATGAACTCAATGTCGTCGTTATCGCGAAACTCAGCGCCAATTTTGCCGCAGTAGGTGTCCTGCATCTTCTGATTGATCTCGTCAAAGGTCATCGGCGTATTGGTCGGAAGATTCGCTGCGACGAACTTACGGGTTTTGTTGACCTTACCGAGACCATGATTGGCAGGACTCATATCGTCGCGGAGCGCGGGTTTGGGAGCCAAAGGGTTAAGATCCGAACTAAGATGCCCTAACACCCGGTAGGCGTTAATATAGGCCTCGACCTTAGCAGCCTCCTGGTCACCACCCTCAGAGCCTCCGGCATCAGAACCAGCGCCGTTGGTTAACGCGAACTCGTAACCCTCAAAGAACTTGCTCCATGTCGGCTCTACTGAGTTTGGATCCTTACGAAACTTCTCGTACTGTTCTTCGATGTAGCCGACATTGGTCGCCGTAGCGTAGGAAAATTTACTTGCGCTCATTTTATGATCTCGTCTTTTAGAAGTTTAACGAACGTTTATCAACGGCCAACGCGGCCTCTTTCATTACTTCCGCCAAAGTCGGGTGAGCGTGACTTGAGCGTGCGATATCCTCGGCACTCGCAGAGAATTCAACACCAATCACTAGCTCCGCGATAAGCTCCGAAGCGTTTGGCCCGATAATATGACCTCCGATAATGCGGTCAGTCTTAGCGTCAGCGATGATCTTGACGAAACCATCAGTCTCGCCAAAAGCTCGCGCCCGCCCGTTGGCCATGAATGGAATCTTGCCGACTTTATAATTAATGCCCTTGGCCTTAACCTCTTCCTCAGTCATGCCGACAGCTGCCACCTCTGGCCACGTGTAGACAACGTTTGGAATCGCCTCGTAATTAACATGTCCGGGCTTACCAGCGATCAACTCGGCGACCGCGACACCCTCTTCGTCAGCTTTGTGAGCGAGCATCGGTCCGTCAATCACGTCTCCCACGGCATAGATATTTGGAACAGCCGTTTGATAGTGCTTATTAACGTCAAGTTTGCCGTCACGACGGGCCACTAATCCAACCGCCTCAAGACCAAGACCGTCCGTGTAGGCTCTGCGACCGACGGCGACCAGGACTTTGTCGCAATCAATCGTGATTGATTTCCCGTCCTTCTCAGCGGTAACTTTTACCTTTTTACCGGACTTCTCGGCTTTGGTAAGCTTTGTACCGAGGTGAAACTCCATTCCTTGTTTCTCAAGGATTTTCTTCATCTCTGCTGACACGGCGCCGTCCATAGGTGGCAACACCCGATCAAGTGCTTCAATGACAGTGACCTTTGATCCAAGGCGCATCCAAACACTACCCATCTCAAGTCCTATGACACCTGCACCGATCACAACCATATGCTCCGGAACTTTCTCAAAGCTCAGAGCTTCAGTGGAGCTCACGATGTCTTTGCCATCAAAAGCCGCGATTGCCTTAAGCTCAATCGCTGATGATCCCGTACTGATGACAAAAGACTTTGCTGTGTGCTCCTCACTTGATCCGTCAAGCATGGCGACTTTGACGGTGTTCGCGTTAACAAAAGTCCCCTTACCTTTGATGTAAGTAACTTTGTTTTTCTTGAGAAGCCCCTCAATACCTTTGGTGAGACTGCTTACGATGCCATCTTTACGTTTCATCATCTGAGCGACATCAAACTCAAGCTTTTGGAACTTAAGCCCGTGCTCAGCACCTTTGTGCATCGCGTGATGATAGTTCTCACTACTTTGAAGAATTGCCTTCGATGGAATACAGCCCACATTGAGACACGTACCACCAAGAGAACCCCGGAACTCCACACAAGCGACACTAAGACCTAGCTGGCCAGCGCGGATCGCGCCGGTATATCCAGCGGGACCGCCGCCAATAAAAATCAAATCAAATGCTGCCATGAATCACACTCCCAAAAGTAAGCGCGCGGGATCTTCCACGTACTCTTTGATTTTAACGAGGAAGCCCACCGACTCACGGCCATCAATAATCCTGTGATCATAAGAAACGGCCACATACATCATCGGGCGAATCACTATCTCACCATTAACAACAATTGGGCGTTCTTGAATCTTGTGCATGCCAAGAATCGCGCTTTGCGGAGGATTGAGAATCGGAGTGGACATCAAGGATCCAAACACACCACCGTTTGAGACGGTAAACGTTCCGCCGGTCATCTCATCAACGGTAAGTTTGCCGTCACGGGCACGTTTGCCGTAATCACTGACTGCCATCTCAAGCTCGGCTGCTGACAGCATATCGGCGTTCTTGATAACCGGAACAACAAGTCCGCGGTTAGACGACACGGCGACACCGATATCATAGTAGTCGTGATAGACGATATCTGTGCCGTCAATCCATCCGTTTACTGCGGGGAAGGCTTTCAAAGACTCGACGGCCGCCTTGATGAAAAAGCTCATGAAACCAAGGTTTATGCCGTATTTTTCCTTAAATTTATCTTTGTAGTCGCTACGAAGCTTCATCACTCCGCTCATATCAATTTCGTTGAACGTCGTAAGAATCGCCGCTGTTTCCTGGGCGTGAACAAGACGCTCAGCGATACGGCGACGAAGCATCGTCATTGGTTCACGCCTCTCGGCTCTTGAACCGGCGGCCACCTGTGGTTTCACAGGCGCAGGTGCCGCGAGAGTGGCGGCGGCTGGTTTCGCGCCACCTTCCATATGACCGATGACGTCGCCTTTGGTGATGCGTCCGTCTTTGCCAGTACCAGCAACACTCGCGGGATTAATATGATGCTCTTCGGTCATGCGGCGAACCGCCGGACTCAAGGAGGCGTCTGAAGGAGCCGCGTGCGTGGTAGGTGGTGGTGGAGCTACAGCAACAGGAGCTGGAGCGGCTGCTTTAGCGGCACCGCCCGCGGGAGCGGCTGCGGCATTATCGATACGAGCCATCACTTCGCCGATGGCGACCGTCTCACCTTGTTTTTTGATGATCTCAATGGCGCCGGCGGACTCAGCTACAACCTCAACAGTTGCCTTATCCGTCTCAAGCTCAACCAGTACGTCGTCACGATTAACAAAATCGCCGGACTTAACGCGCCACTTATGGATGACGCCCTCTTGTACGGATTCCCCAACATTCGGCATTTTTACATCAACAGCCATCGACCAAATCTCCCTTAAGTGAGATGTAATTTACAATCGAAACTTCAGACCAGCCTACTCATCGGTAGGCTGCGATATTTATTTTATCACGATGTCCAGCGTTCCACACATGTCTGAAATACTAAAATAGCCGATTCCATCCATGGAATCGGCTATTTCCAAAAAAAGCGATGCCTATCAAGGCACAGCTTTACCTGGCTGGAACAAACTGCGCATACACGTCGGCCTTGGTCACGTCCTCGCCGCGACAGGCGCCCTCGGTGCACTTTTTAGAGACCATGCACCCATTTCGATCAACAAAGTCCGTCTCGCCCCGGACCAAAATGCCCTCAACCTCACCAGTTGATGTATTAAACACCGCGGATCCGCTATTTCCGCCATAGGTATCGAGATTTGCCACAAAATAAGGCAGGTTACTGTCGTTAGTCCGCACTTTCGCGCCAGAGGTGATTTTAGTAGGAAGACCAGACGGATGACCGATGACTGTGACCGGGTCGCCTTTTGAAATGGTGCCATCACGGCGAATTTTCAGAGGCTCACGACCAACCACTGGACGGTCAAGCTTTACTACAGCGTAGTCCTTACCGTTACTCGATTCTTGGGCGCGCGACACGATGGATTTACAATAGTACACATTATCGGCGTCTACTGTGGAAAGGTCCTTACCTTGCTGATCATATCCATAGTCAAAGATCATACTGACGCCAGCGCACATGCCAGCGTCTGTGATGCAGTGACCTGCGGTGACAAACAAATCATCACCCACTAAAAACCCCGAACAAAATCCTGGAGTCGGCTGCTCAAAAAATGGTTCGCTCTCGCAAAGACCCTGTGACACGCCAAAGGTATCCTTTGGCAGCCTGAATTGCTGAGCTTCTGGCTTTAGGTCAGACTTTCTGACAAGGATCGCCGTTGAGCGCGCCAGTTCAATCAATTTGGGATCATTATGGCTGTCAAACAAGTCGCGGCGATCGTCTTCACCATAGATAACCCGTGGTGATGAAATAGCCACTGTGCTGATAGTCAAAAGCGAAAACGACAGCGCCAATTTTTGGATTCTTGACATAAATCCCCCATGATTCATACATAATAGATGTGCTAACCTTTGATTCTTAAAGGAAGCCTACGGGTTATTGGCCAACCGGTCAATATTTTTTTGCACCTGTTTTTTTTCACAGCAACCACCACTGCAAGGAAGATCTAAATATGAAATTGTTTCCGGCAATCTCGCTCGCGGTATTAAGCCAAATAATCCTAAGCTGTGCCTCAACCCCAAAAATCACTGACACATCGTCGTCAACCGTTGACCCTCTAGCGGCCAAAGATTTTAAGCTTGAAACCATTACAGCAAAATTCTCAGGTGGCATGGCTGACTACAAATTTAAAGACGCGTCCTATAAAGCCCGCTGGGCTCGCTGCGTCTTAAAACCAGGCGTGCCTTTTGTGGCCTACTTCCATGGCTCTGACAAAGCGACAGAAGGCGACGCGTTCTGCTCTGACTGGACCGCGCAGG
>CANILH010000076.1 GCA_947468665.1 Oligoflexales bacterium
CTTTCGCGTTTTCAGAAATTTGACGTTGGATAGACTGGACGCGCGCTCGCATCAGCCGCCAGTCTTTGGCGCATTGGCGCTTGCGGGCTGCGCAGGCTGATTTGTGGCCGCTTGCGGAGTCGAGGCAGGTGCCGCCGCCGGTGCTGACGCGGCCTTGTCTGAGCCCATGCCGTCCAGCGCGGATTTGGCGGTTTTAGGAGCGCCGCTGTTTAGTTCCTGCGGCAGTTTGTGAGCGGGAGGTTGGGACTTGCCGGTATAAGAAGACAGCGGCATGAATGTTTCTTCCTCAGTTACCTGGTATTGGGGGCCAGCGATAAAAATATCACCATTCTCGGAGATTTTTATGTGAACATTCCGCAAATCCTGATTGCGGGCGCTGGATATGTCAACTCCGTTCATAAAAACACTGCGATTGGGTGTTGTGACAGGCATGGGAGCCGCGGAGTAGACAGGTCTTGTGGTCTGGGATTCCGCGGAATTTGTCCCAGCAAATCCAACCAATGACCAGATTGACAGGATCATTGTGGTTACGATTGTGGTTGCCTGTTTCATAAGCACTCCTTTTCCTGAAAGCTTGCTGGAGTTTTCAATATCTTAAGTCTATTATAGCACGAACTATACAGCGGCATCGTTCGCGAGCTAAAACCCCCCGATTCATCAGGAGATTGCTTTATGTTTTTGAAGTCACCAAAAAATATTCTGACCCTCGCGCTGACCGCGTTGGCGGCAACCTCGTGCGCCCCTAAATTCCAGGGTGAGTACTCTGATCCCGAAAAAGTCGAGATCGTGGACGATAAATGGAATGAGACAGACGCCCGCAAAACATCCGAGCTTATGATTACGTCCGTACTAGGTCGTCCGTGGTATGAGCAATTTAAAAAATCCCATGCTGGCAAACAACCCATCGTGATCGTCCAGGATATCGAGAACCGCTCTGACGAGCATATCGATACCAAGGCTCTGACGGAATTTATGGAATCTGAATTGATCAACAGCGGCAAAGTTCGTTTCGTTGAGAAGGGGCGCCGTCAGCAGGTGCTTGATGAGTTGGCGTTTCACAACAGTGGCGCGGTCGCTCAGGACACCAAAAAGAAAACCGGTAACATGACCGGCGCGGACTTCATGCTTGCGGGCGCAATCTCAAGCCAGGTTCACACCCAGTCCGGCGATAAGAGTGTGAGCTATCAAACTCAAATGAAACTCATTAATATCGAGACCACCGAGATTCAGTGGACCGATAAACACGAGATCAAAAAGAAATTTAAACGCTCCGGCGCCAGCTGGTAATGAGTCGTTTTATGCCTGATCGCTTCGTTGAAGTGACAATTATGGCCGCCCTTGTGGGCGGTCTTGTCTCTTGCGCGTCCTACACGGACGAAACGCGCAAAATGAATGAAGCATACTCAGCGGGAAATTATGACGGAGCGCTCGACTCGCTCAAAAAATCAGGAGTCATGGAAAGAACTCAGGATCGCCTGCTTTGGCGGCTTGAGGCGGCGACGATTTTTGACCGCAAAGGCCAGCCAGAAAAGAGCCGTAATCTGTGGTTCGAGGCTGATCAGCTTGTTGACGAGCTTTACACCGTCAGCATATCAAGCACAGCGACAAGTTTTATTATGAGTGACGCGTCCGCCGATTATGAGGGCGAGGATTACGAAAAGGTCGCGATTCACTCGATGCTTGCTCATCAGTATATCGGCATCGGAAAATTGGACGAGGCGAGAGTTGAGGCTCGTAAAATCAACAATAAACTCGCCCAGATCAACGAGAAGTACGACGAAGATAACAAAAATAAATATGGCGAGGACGCCCACGCGAGATACCTGAGCGCCATGATTTATGAGGCCCGTGGTGAGTGGGATAGCGCGATTATTGATTACTCGAAAGCTCTGGAGCTCTATGAAGGGTCATTTGGCAGGTATATTAAGGGTCCGGTGCCAAGTGGTGTTGTTATGGGGCTATACAGAACCCTTTCGGTCCGGAACAGAACAGAGCGTTTAAAACCTCTCGCGGAGAAGTATAAAAATCTTCTGGGTAAAGAGAGCGTTGCTCAGGCTGCTGAATCGGAGCGGGGGAATGGTGAGATTGTGGTGATTCACGAGCTCGGCCGTGTCGCGAAAAAAGTCGCTAAGGATTTCGTTCTTCCAATCAGCGGGCAGATTGTGCGGTTCTCGTTTCCGGAGCTCCTTCCGCGTCCGGTTTATGACGCGGGCACCGGCGTTGAGATTCATGGTAAGGGATTCTTCAGGGCCGAGAATACCGCCTACATGGACGCTATCGCCAGCGACGTCCTTGAGAGCCGGCGTGGTCGCATGGTCGCTAAACAGATGACCAGACTTCTCGCGAAGGGGCAGCTTACCTATCAAGTCGAGAAAAACTTCGGCCCGCTGGCGGGACTGGCTGCGAATATTTTTACCGCGGCGACAGAAACCGCCGATACCAGATCATGGACCACCTTACCCCAGGCGTTTTATGTTACCCGTGCCCGCGTGGCGCCGGGAGATTATCAAATAGTCGTCAAGACCAACGGCCGCGTGAATGTGACTAAGCATGTTGCGGTTAAGAAGGGTCAGATTGAGATGCTGAGGGCGTGGGATTAGGAACGCAAAGTGCGTAGCGCTTTGCGTTCCTAATCCCATCCCCTTAGCATCCACTTTGACTTTTTAACTGGAATTACGGGGACGCCCTCTTAATTGTGAAAAAGCTCTTGATCGTCAGATCGAGAGCTTTTTTTAACAATTAAGTGGGTGTCCCCGTAATTCCCCCGTAATTCCCACACCGTCTCTCGCTGACTCCGGCGTCGGAGTTGTGATCCTGGCAATTCATAATTCTTCTGGCAGGGCGATAAAACGCGATTTATTTTCAAAACCGCAACCACATGCAACTGGTTTTACGGCATTCATGATAAATCACCTTTCGCAGGCCGAGGGTTGGGTTTTGGCGGGTATGATTTATCGTCGTAACCATCTGAATTTATTATAATTAATTTATATAGCATTTTTAGGCTATATTTATTTTGACGTCTCCGGTCGCGTTAGATATAAGAAGAGGAGTCGTATGTATACGGTGATCGTTGATAAACAGGTCGCGAAGCAAATTGAGAAAATTCCGACGGTCTTCAGGACAAGAATTTGCGATGTGATAGCGTCCGCACCGGAAACATGTCTACAAAAAATGAGAGGAGGCGCTCCATGGGACGGCCAAAAATCAAAGAAGAAAAAAAGAGACAGCACGTCAATATCTCCGTCAGGCCGGACGTTGCGGCTCTCGCGAAAAAGGCCGACAACGCGTCGAGGCTCTACGAGTGCTCTGTTGATGTCTGTAAAAGTATTTCCATGGTCATGAAGCGCTTTGAGGACGACAAGGCCGATGTTAACGACGTTATAGAGGACATCAGCGACTTAATTTCCTTATGGGACTCGCGATTCGAAGAGAAAATTGAGTGGGTTCCCCGGTCGAGATCTACAAAGGCGATTTAAAATCTTTGCTCACGCAATTTTCTGTTCGCTGCTTCATCCGAGATGCTGGTTAAATAATTCACAAACCAGTCGGGTGTCACTTTAATTCACTTTAATTCATTGCTCACGCAATTTTCTGACCGCCGCGTCATCCAGAGCGTAGCGAAGGATCTCCACGTCATTCTGAGCGAAGCGAAGAACCTCGAAGGACTTCACCGTCACTCACTGACTCCGGCGTCGGAGCTGTGAGTCTTGAAAATCACAATTCGTCCGCAATTTCGTCGAGATACGATTTATTTTCAAAACCGCAACCACGTGCAACTGCTTTTCGTTGTTTGCTGGTAATGTCGGTGTTTGGTGGCGCGATTGATGCTTTCGCGTCTCTGTGATGATACTGGTTGACGGTATACCTTATTTGGGTATATATTAAAAGGGTTCGACGATGGCAATCCAATCATTTGGCGATAAGGCTACTGAAATGCTGTATTTAACCGGTGTCCCGCCCAGAAGCGCGGGGTGGCGGGCTGTGGCGACGGTTGCGTTGAGAAAGCTCGACATGGTTAGTTACGCGAAAGATCTTGATGATTTGAAGGCTCCGCCAAATAACCGTCTCGAAAAACTGAAAGGAGATTTGTCGGGTTTTCATAGTATTCGGATCAATGATCAGTGGCGCATTGTGTTTATGTGGACAGGGAATGGTCCATGTGAAGTTAGAATAATAGATTATCATTAAAATTCCGGAGCAAGAACTATATGAAAAAGATGACCCGCAAACCTACGACACCCGGAGAAGTCTTAGATAAGGAGTTTTTAAGGCCAATGGGCCTGACTCAGAAACAGCTGGCTGATCATATCGGGGTTGATATTAAGGTGATCAACCGAATCATCAACGAGCGTGCAGGCGTCACGCCATTAGTTGCGGTCAAGCTTGGGTGTGCTCTGAAGACATCACCAGAATTTTGGCTCAACGCACAAACGACTCTGGATCTTTATTACGCGGAAGATGAGCTTACGAATCGACCGAAGCCTATCAGCAAGGCAAAACTCGCGATTTAAGGCGAGATGCTGGTCAAATAATTCACAAACCAGTCGCGATGTCCCCAGAATTCCCAGAATTTCCAGAATTCTACCGCCTAATCCAGGCCTGATTATCATAGGTGTGCTTGAACCCTGACACCGCCTTGACGGTGTTGATGCGGCGCTCAGCCACGGCGTTTGAGGCGGCGTGGGTTGAGATGCCTTGCTTCTCAGCCTCAGAGTAGACAGTCAGCAGCGTGTTGTAGATGCCAGCCGCTTGCTTGCGGGCAGCGTCGGCGTTGTAGCCGCGGAGTTCGTTGTAAACGTTGATTAGTCCACCAGCATTGATCACGTAGTCCGGAGCGTAAAGGATATTCTTCTCGCGGAGGATTTTGCCGTGACGATTTTCGTCGAGGAGCTGGTTGTTTGCGCCGCCGGCGATGACCGGGAACCTGAACATCGGCAGAGTCTCGTCGTTGATGATAGCGCCCAAAGCGCATGGAGCGAAGACATCAGCGTCACAGCTATAGATGGCGTGACCTTCGACCGCTTTGGCGCCGTATTTATCGACAAGAGTTTTAACTTTGTCGCCGTCGATATCGCTGACGATCAATTGAGCGCCTTCAGCGTGGAGGTACTCACAAAGGTATTTGCCAACGGCGCCGCAGCCTTGAACCGCGACTTTGAGGCCCTTGACAGAGTCTTTGCCGAGGCGGTGTTTTACGGTTGCTTTGATGCCGTGGAAAACGCCCCAGGCCGTTACAGGAGACGGGTCTCCGGATCCACCGGGACGGCTGGTCACGCCAGTTACGTAGTTTGTCTCAGCGGCTACTTGCTCGATATCGCTAACGTTGATGTTCACGTCTTCAGCGGTGATGTAACGGCCGCCGAGGCTGTTGACGAAACGACCGAACGCGCGAAAAAGAGCCTCGTTCTTGATTTTTTTTGCGTCGCCGATGATGACCGCTTTGCCGCCGCCTAGATTAAGGCCGGCGCAGGCTGCTTTATAGGTCATGCCGCGGGAAAGACGGAGTACGTCAAACATCGCCGCGTCAGTATTCGCGTAATCCCACATGCGGGTTCCGCCGAGAGCGGGCCCGAGGGTTGTGTCGTGGATGGCGATGATGGCCTTAAGGCCGGTTGCTTTGTCGTGGCACAAGACGACTTGTTCGTGGCCCATCTCTGTTATTGTCTCAAAACCCTGCATAGTGAATCCTTCCCGAATCGAGTTGCTTCTATATGTTAAGATCTGATGAACGAGTATTTGTCATACGCTGTGCCGGCAGACTCTAGCGAAACAATAGGGCTTTGACAACAATGCCTTATAGGCTGAGCGGCCAAGTGACTTTTTAAAAGGCAGAAAGATGCTGATTGCGGAAAATTTAGGCTAAAATAATTGGCGACCCGCTAAAATAACGGGCCGCCAGCCAAGGTTCCCGTGATTTATTTACTCACTTTTCTCAGACTGCGCATGGACCGCTCGTTCCTGGATCCGTGCTTGGTGCACGGCGTTGTCCATCAGTTCACGAATAGCCAGGTGATTGCCGCGGCAGGTTTGCAGAGCAGAGTTAAAGCAACTAGTTCTGTCGCCTGATGTATTGCGATAGCACAAATCCTGAGTTTGCTCAACGCAGGTCGCGTAAGATGTGGACGGGCAATATTCAATCGCTATAGCGTAACAGTGGTCTCGATCATTATTTGTGGTGTGATAGCAGAAATTTTGCAATTGCGAGATGCAGTCCGGATTGGCGCCCCCTCCGCCGCCGCCAGCTGTAGAGCAGGTGATAGTCTGACTTTGTCCCGGCCCGAGAGTGATCTGGGCGTTAGCGGCGCCCGCCGCAACCATGAGTGAAGCAAATAAAGTAACTGACAGTAAATAACGCATGCTGGGTCTCCCTATTAAAAAAATGACATTTTAGCGCACCATCGAACTCAACTGTTTCGACAATTTTCAACATTGCAATCGCTGTGCCAGCGAAAACGCGGGCCATTTTGGCGTGAACGGTTTAATTTTGAGATGTGTAAAAGCCCAAAGGTATTGATCAGCCAGGCGTGACGATCAAAGAAACCTGTTCCTCAAGATCTCTTGTCTGCTCTGCCCACCAGCGTGGCGTGCCGAATTGCGGAAACGCCCGGGGGAAACTCGCGTCTTCCCAGCGTTTGTCTAGTAAGACGAAAATGAGACGGGAAAGACGTTAAGGGAAACAAATCCGAAGTTCATGGTGTCACGATGGATGGTAATAAGATTTTCCCGGAAGCGGAGACAGTAATTGTCATTAACTCCCGAATTATTAACGCTTTCTGTAGACCAAAGCCTGCTTTTTTGTGTACCGTCGGTTGCGGTATGTGCCTGTGGCGGTGCGTTGTTATAGATACCAAAGGAATTCATTAATGCTAGGCTTGAGATGCGTCACATGACACATTTCAACTTTCCAATTGTCGGAGTTGGGGCCTCTGCTGGTGGGTTGGACGCATTTTCGAAGCTAGTCGCCAGTGTCCCTGCCGACTTCGGTGGTTCCATTGTCTATGTCACCCACCTGTCGCCCGATCGCGAGAGTAATCTGGTTCAAATCCTGTCTGTATTTTCAAAACTCCCGGTCAGTGAAATCGCGGTGGGAGTCAGGCCCGAGCGCGGCCGGATTTACATAACTCCTCCGCAGGCCGACGTCACCCTCGAAAATGGCGCCTTTTCTCTGCATCCGCGTCCCAGCAGGCTCCTTATGCACCTGCCTATTGACCAATTTTTTGTGTCGATCGCCGAAGAAATGGGCTCACGGGCGATTGGAGTCATTCTGTCTGGTACTGGTGCCGACGGCACCGCTGGTCTGCTCGCCATCAAAGACCGTGGGGGTGTAACCTTCGTTCAGAGCGGGGGAACCGCGAAGTTCAAGGAGATGCCACTCAATGCGGGCAAGGCGATTGGCGTGGCTGATTTTGTCCTGCCGCCTGAGGAAATCGCTGGTCAGCTTGATCACATCTGCCGCAATCCCGGATTTCTTGACGCCAAACCGGAAGGTTCTTTTGTTTTCGATGAAGCGTCGCTCA
>CANILH010000077.1 GCA_947468665.1 Oligoflexales bacterium
ACACTTGATTATTTTGCTGACGAAATAAAAAACCCGTAAGGATGAATAAAGTCATCGTTACGGGTATTTACATTTAATTGAATTTTCGTCAGTTAAATAGGAACTAGTAGAAAGGATGGTGGGCCCACCTGGACTTGAACCAGGGACCAGCGGTTTATGAGACCGCTGCTCTAACCACTGAGCTATAGGCCCCCACCGAAATTACGGCACCGCGCAAGGCGGCACCATTACTTCCAAGGACGAGATCACCCCTCAATAAACGCGCGCAATTTCTTGCTGCGGCTTGGGTGACGGAGCTTACGGAGCGCTTTCGCCTCAATCTGACGAATACGCTCACGGGTAACATCAAAATTCTGACCGACTTCTTCCAAAGTATGGTCACTGCGCTCAGCGATACCGAAACGCATACGAAGAACTTTTTCCTCACGGGGAGTCAAAGTTGCCAGGGCCTTGCGTGTCTGCTCGGAAAGACTTCCGGTCATAACGCTCTCGCTCGGGCTAGACTGGGATTTGTCCTCGAGGAAGTCACCAATGTGGTTGTCTTCCTCCTCACCGATAGGAGTCTCAAGGGAGATCGGCTCAACGGCGATCTTAAGAACCTTACGGACCTTATCGACTGAGAGATCCATACGCGCCGCGATTTCTTCAGGTGTGGGTTCGCGACCCATTTCCTGAACGAGGAAGCGGCTGGTGCGGATCATCTTGTTGATGGTCTCGATCATGTGAACAGGAATACGGATTGTACGGGCCTGATCCGCGATAGCGCGTGTGATAGCCTGACGAATCCACCATGTTGCGTAAGTCGAGAACTTGTAACCACGACGGTACTCGAACTTCTCAACGGCCTTCATCAGACCGATATTGCCTTCCTGAATCAGATCCAGGAACTGCAGACCGCGGTTGGTGTATTTTTTGGCAATCGAGACGACGAGCCGAAGGTTCGCCTCAACGAGCTCACGTTTCGCGTTCTCAGCGGCCTGGTGCATAGCGGAAAGATCCTTATGCGCCGACCCCAATTGCTGAAGATCCATCGAAGTCTGGTGAAGAACCCGACCGATCGTGTCCTCAGCCGACTGATAGTTACGGACAATACGGAGCCACTCGCGGTCTCCCGCGGCGCCAAATGGCTTGGTGTTGCCGCCACGGATATAAACGGCAAGCTCTTCTACTGTTGTTTGAAGTCTGCGTGCGTAATATTCCATATCCTGACGCGCCTCACGGGCAGCGTTGGCATATTGGGACATCTGATTGACGATACCCGCGAGAATCTTGCGGTTAATGTTGAGATCTTTAAGACCCTGGAAAATCCGCTCACGAACAGCGTCTGCTTTCGGGGCGAGCTTTGGATTGGATGCGGCTTTTTTAGTGGCCGCCTCAAACTCGTCATGAATCTTCAAGAATTCCGCTGTCTGCAAACGAACTTTTTCAAAGTGCTCCTGCTCGTTGTTACTCGCCTCATCATCGTCGAAGCCTTTGATAAAGGCCTTCATACGGACTTCGTTATTCACAAACGCCTTAGCGGTTCCGATAATGGCATCCATACCGATAGAGAAGCCAAGCACGCGCTCAAGAATTCTGTTTTCCTCGTTTTCGATTTTCTTGGCGATGACTACCTCACCCTCACGGGAAAGGAGAGCCACAGCGCCCATCTTGCGAAGGTAAATACGCACCGGGTCATTGGACTTACCTACAGCGGCGTCCGACGCGTCAAACTCAACGCGCGCCTCAGCAGCTTCCTCGCCATCTCCCTCTGGCGCCTCGCCGTCAGCGGCTAATTCACCATCTTCCTCGACACCACCGGCTTCATCCTCGCCGCTCGCGCCCTTACGGTCACCTCCGGCACCACGACGATCGAGGATCTCAATGCCGCGATCTTGCAACGAGACAATAACGTCATCCAGCAAGTCCGCGTTGATGGCGCCTTTTGGAAAGGCCGCCTCAATGTCTTTAAACGCGACTGCTCCGGCTTTTTTGAATTGTTTGATGAGGCCATCAATAACTTTATGAAGCTCAAGCCCGCCTGATTTCCCACCAGTAATTCCAGGAATATCAAGCAGCGGGTTTTTAGGGGGGCGTCCGCGACGCCCTGGCACTTTTGCCTCGGTGACAACAGCTGTTGGCGCGACGACCTCAGAGGATCCTTTGGGAGGCCTTCCACGACGCGGCTGATCGTCAGCGGTAACCGCTACCGGAGCTTCCTTCACGACTGATTTAACAAGCGCTTTAGTTGTCGCGGGTTTTGCGGTGGGTTTCACTATTTCTATTTTCGCGGGGACTTTTGCCAGAATCTTAGCGACTGGTTTAGTAGCTACAGGTGTTTTGAATGGCTTTGCCAAAATGGGCTTTTTTTCCGTTACATGCTTTTTGGCAGGCTCTTTTTTAGCGACCACTTTTTTAGCAACCGCTTTTTTAGCGACTGCTTTTTTAGCGACCGCTTTTTTGGCCACAGGCTTTTTAGTCGCTGCCATCGTCGCCGGAGCTTTCGCCAAAGACTTCCCAAGCGTCACCTTTGTCGCGGGAGCGCTCTTTGGTTTGACTTTTGAGACAGGTTTATTCAAGACCTTGGCGGCTGATTTGCCCGCGGTGGTCTTAGCATTTGTTTTTAACGTTGTCTTAGTCTTGGCCATGGCTCGCCTCAATGTAAATTGGGAACTTTCAAATAAGGCATGAATAGTAACCCCAAAAGGGGGCCAGCGCAACAAAAACCCAAGCGCGGCAAGGGTTTGCAAGATTTGTGCCTAACTCAAAGTAAATGAATGACACAGGGTTTAGGAACAGCCAGGTGAACGCTCTAAAGCGCTTAAATTCTGGGTTAAAACCATAACTTCAGATAAATAGCGAGGCACGTCCAGCGGCGACTGAGTCGCGGCAATCTGCACCTGACGCTTCAGCATTGTAATAGACTGCCTGATATCATTACGTTTTTGCTCATTTATAAGCCTCGCAACGGCTCCTGCTCGGTCAGTGGTAGCAAAAGACTCAGGAGCTGTCTCCGTCAGGCACGAGAGCTGCGCAACCTCCTCCGCGGTAAACGCTGCCAGGACAGAGGGATCCATTTTCGGAGGAATACCATTCACGTGACTCTGAAGAATAAGCCGGGCGAATAAATCCCAAAGAGGCTCTAGAGCCAGGTTAGCGTCTAAAAAAGACGCAACGCGACCAGTATCAATCTCACCGGCACCCGCGAAAAACACGTGCCCGAGCAGCCCCTTCTCCACTGGAGTCAGAGATCTGGTTGGCATAACCCGGAGTTGCTCAATCTGCCCGGACGACACGTCCTGAGTGAGAAGCGGCATCGATGTCGCCCCGGAACGAGACGCTCCAAGATGAAATGAACGCAGCTGCCGGCTGATTACGTCCGCCGCAACTCCAGTTAATCCGGAAACACGGTTCACGAGATAACTTAATTTCACGGGATCTTTTACTTTTGTGAGCCACGGCACAAAATCATTAGTCACAATGGACGGAATGGCGGCGAGGCTCGCGCCGCTTAGCTTCGCTCCAATGGCAACATCAATGAGATCGACCGCGCGCGACAACACATCCTTCAGAGCCTCTCGGCCATTTTTACGAAGAAATGTATCGGGGTCGTCACCGCCGCCAAGTTTCGCGGCCCTAACTGTAAGTCCCGGCACTTCAAGCACGACTTCAATCGCGCCAAGAGTGGCTTTTTGGCCGGCGTCGTCACCATCAAAGAGAACCGTCACTTCCGGGGTTTTGGTTTGCGCCTGAAGAAGCTTCAGCTGACGCACGGTCAAAGCGGTTCCCATGGAGGCGACGACTTCGTTGACCCCCCCCTGCCAAAGACAAAGGGCATCCATATAGCCCTCGACAATAACCGCCGAGCGTTTGTCTTTAATGGCGTCTCGCGCATGATCAAGCCCGAACAAAACACCGGATTTGTCGAAGAGAGCCGTTGCGCCGCTGTTTTTATATTTCGCGGGATCGTTAGTTGTGGTGCGCCCGCCAAAAGCGATCACGCGCCCCTGCACATCACGAATCGGAATCATGATCCGCTCACGGAAGAAATCATAGGGGCGCCCACTCGCGGCGCTGATGCCGGCAAGGCTTGCTCTGGTCATGTCGTCTTCACGAAATCCCATACTACGAAGATGTTTGACCAGTCCGTAACCTTCCGCCGGTGTCAGGCCAAAGCCAAACTTCAGGATATTCTCATCAGTAAATCCACGTTCGCGAAGATACTCCCGCGCCTCAGCGCCACGGGGAGCTTTTAGCTCACTGGTATATAAATCCTGGGCCACAGCCATCATTTGATTTAACGTTGCGAGTTCGCCGCGTCGACGTTTAAGCGTATCTGACTCCTCAAGCTCAGGAGCCTCAATGCCATACTTTGAGGCGAGAAACTTCAAGCTCTCCACAAAACTCATTTCACGGGTTTTGCGCACAAACGTTATGGCGTCACCGTGCTCTTTACAGCCAAAACAATAGTAGTGATTATCAAGATAGACATGAAAGCTTGGCGACTTTTCAGCGTGAAACGGACAGCACGCGGTGACGCTTGGACCTTTGCGGACAAGAGTTACCGTCTCCCCGATCAGTTGATCCAGGGGAACCCGCGCTTTGATTCGTTCTTTTACCTCGTCGAGGGACGCCGCCATAATGCTCCGTATTGCCCGTCTATTGTGTGGGACAACTAAAACACAAAAAAGAACCCGCTGTCACTTGTTTGACAGCGGGTTTTTTTATTTTTCTGATTTTAAGAAAACCTTAAATCCTGATGAACTCAGAATTTGCGACTTTTCTTAAGGGCGCGTTTGCGGGCTGCAATAGACTTCTTCTTGAGACGAATAGAAGGCTTCTCGTAGTGCTCGCGTTTACGCACGTCACTCATTACGCCGCCTTTTTCACATTGTTTTTTGAAACGGCGAAGTGCGCCCTCAAAAGGCTCACCATCACGTAGACGAATACCTGGCATTAAAAATCACCTGCCCTTCAAAAAAGATCTTAACGGTGCCTATTCAAAAGGCAACGCTATCTAGCCAGCTTCCCGGCTTGACGATCACCGTAATCGCATAAATTCCTGATATTAGCCAGTATTAAATAATCGGGATGGCCGTGGTCTTTCTTTGACGTGTGCACCACACCGACAAATTGGTGAGCCCGCGGGGTCTGGCAAATATTACGGGGATCACGCTCTTTGTCGACCTCCTGAAAGGGCGTCGACAAAATAAAAACAGTCTCCGCGTCTTTGCTGTAGGCCTTAAAATCGCGGCCAAGGCGCCGTGAGACTTCCGTCACAAGTTCCGGAGTTGTCACACTTTTTTGCCCTTCCCTATAGTACGCGATGCCGAAATAGGGCGTCCCGGTGCGGCCCGTGCTATCCGCAAGATAATAAAGACTTAATCCGCTAAAAATAACTCCACTGGCGCCTTTGAAATCACACGGCGCCGATGGAAAATAGACAATCGACTGTGGGGACTTCACCTGGCCAAATAATCGCCCAAATCCATCGACATCGCTGTATTTCTCTCCCTTCGCGGGTTTGGCTCTCGTGATTGCTGCCAAAAATTTAGCCTGCGCGGCACCCGGCAAAAATACATTCGGGTGATTACCAAAGAGAATATGTTGGGCGTTTTTGGCGACATTCGTTACCGCAGTCTGAAGTTTTTCACAGGTAAAATTCGGCAGTTCCATCTCCGAAAGACTCATCTCCCGGTTCATACCAAGGCCTGCGAAAAACGCCTGATTACCACTCACAAACAAAGGAACAGGCTCTGCGGGATCAAAACTAGCGGCCGTCAAAAGCTTTTTACATTCCCCCACAGCCTCCACATCAAGCTCGCTGCCTTTGGCCGCAGCTAGCACTTTTTTTTTGCATTCCAGGAACAAAGCAGCTCCGGGATATTTGTCGCGGCACCGCTCAAACGCTTTTGGAAGATCCTGAGCCAGCGATTTACCGGCCTTAACTCCGGCGGTCGCGCCCTCGGTGCAGTCCTTATAGCTCTGATTGTTGGCCTGGATTTCCTTGATCTTCGCTGGCGAGAGGGCGCCTTGACCTTCAAGAGCCGTCGCGCGCGACGATATCGCGAGAAGTACAGCGCTCAGCACGGCTACCCACAGGCCAGAACTTGATCTTTTGATTGCGTTTCCCATGGTTAAAGTGTACGGGAATGAGCACAGGGTCGGCAACAATTTGTCAGGCATTCCAGTGTGTTTGTTTAACAGTCCTTCACTCATAGGAATTTTCCAATGCCATCATTTGACATTGTCAGTGAACTTGACCTTATGGAGGTCGACAACGCCATCAACCAGACCGCCAAAGAGATTGAGCAGCGCTTTGACTTTCGCGGCGGAAAATCCTCCATCGAACTCGACAAAACCACCAAAAAAATCAAAATCATGGCTGACGACGAACTGAAACTCAGAAGCATCCATCAGGTTATGGCCCAGAAGATGGCTAAACGTAACATCGACCTCCGTGGCCTTAAATATGCGGACGAGGAGGCCGCGTCGGGCAATATGATTCGTCAGACCGTTGAACTCAAAGCCGCTCTTGAGAAAGAGGAGCTAAAAGAAGTCAACAAGCTCATCAAGGACTCGAAGATGAAAGTCACCGCCGAGTCCCAGGGCGATCAGCTGCGGGTCACCAGCAAGAGTATCGACGACCTCCAGGCGGTAATGACGATGCTTCGGGGCAAAGAACTCAAGTTCCCTGTTCAGTTTATTAACATGCGTCGCTAAATAATCGTTCGTTTTCTGAATCATTGAATATTTAAGACAAAGACAGAGGTTCCAACATGGGTTTTAAGTGCGGCATCGTCGGCCTTCCAAACGTCGGCAAATCAACGATCTTCAACGCTGTGACCGCCGCCGGGGCCGCTTCAGCTAACTATCCATTCTGTACGATCGATCCGAACATAGGTCGGGTTGATGTTCCGGACGCGCGACTTGATACCATCTCAAACATCATTAAGACGCAACGCGTCATTCCAACATCAATGGAGTTTGTTGATATCGCTGGACTTGTCCGGGGTGCCTCCAAAGGCGAGGGCCTTGGTAACCAGTTCCTCGGCCACATCCGCAGCACTGATGCCATCGCTCACGTCGTAAGATGTTTTGATGACGGCGATATTATACACGTAGACGGCTCTGTCAGCCCGCTCCGCGATATCGAGACGATCGATACGGA
>CANILH010000078.1 GCA_947468665.1 Oligoflexales bacterium
GGGGCCCTTGGTTACCGTATCTCATCGTCTCTCGGGATTGGTTTTTCCCTCGGCTACCTGAAAGTGGACGAACTGACGCAGATCTCCCAAAACTACTACAACACCGCGGGTACCTATCACCTGATGACCAGCGTTCGGGATAGCCTTATCGCCCATGGTATACAGACTGGTATTGGGGTTCAGTGGGCGCCACTCACGAAGCTCTCTTTCGGCCTTTCTGTGCACAGTGGGAGTTACGCATCCCAAAAGTACTCGCAGATTCTGGACCAAATTATCGTGGAGGGTAATTCAATGGCGTCGACTCCGAGTGAGGCATCATCAAAGAAGCCTCTGGGATCCATGCCGATGGAGATTCGTGGCGGACTGGCGTGGTTCGCGTCGCCGCGACTTCTGGTGACGACGGACATTGATTATCATGAGGCTGTCAGTGACATGGATGCGACGACAAGTCCGTTGTATACAAAAAAGAGCGTGACAAATTACGCGCTCGGGTCTGAGTATTACCTGACACCGTCACTCCCGCTGCGTCTTGGTTATTTTACAAATAAGGACGCCACGCCAAAGATCCGCTCGTCCGGGATGAACCAGTCAGATCATGTGGACTACCAAGGATATTCCATGTTCCTGGCCTGGGCACAGCCTAATAGCCAGATCTCGGCGGGTGCTGTCGTACAAAAGGGCACCGGAAAAGCACAGAAAATCTACAAAAATCCGACGATGCAGGATATTAGCTCCTTAGCGTATACATTAGGTTTTTCCGCGACTCACAGCTTCTAAGCAGTAATAATTTGTCTTAACGACCGTTTTGGTTTATGTTGATGTCGCTTTTAAGGCATTGCGGGGCGAATTGTCCCGCCTATTTTTTGTGCGGAGGGCACCATTATGGCAGAAGAACTAATTCCATTTACTAAAGACGGCTATCAGACGCTCCAGGAGGAGCTGCATCGTTTAAAGCATGATGAGCGTCCCGCTGTGATCCAGGCGATTGCCGATGCGCGCGCCCATGGAGATTTGAGCGAGAACGCTGAATACCACGCCGCACGCGAGCGTCAAGGTTTCATCGAAGGCCGTATTGCCGAGCTTGAGGGCAACCTCAGCCGCGCAAATATCATCGATTTTTCTGCAGACAACACGGCCAAGGGCCAGGTGCGGTTTGGCGCGTTTGTGACCGTGCAGGAGGAAAACACCGGTGACAAAAAAACTTACCGCGTTGTAGGTGATCTTGAGGCAGATATCCGCCAAAACAAGATTTCCATCAGTTCACCCATCGCCAAAGCCCTGCTTGGCAAAAAAATCGACGACATGATCGAGGTCAACGCCCCCAAGGGTGCTATTGAGTATGTGATCACTGAGATCAATTACTGAGTCTCGATCTCCGCGAAGGTTACGCAAAAAAACTCCGACGACGGAGTTTTTTTGCGTGATGGATCCCGGGTGATACGTTTTTTTACGCGAATCACGGGTGACTGTCTTTCGCCGACGGCGGTATAAAACATCAAATACAGTCGCATCATGGCGTTGGGGTCGTGCGGCGTGTGGTGTGTCCGCATGCTATGTCGCTCGCGATTTGAGATTGTTACGTTCATAATATGGGTTCTAACCACCGCGCGGAGGGCCCTACTATGCTTCAAGATGGACTGCTGATTGGAAACGCTCCTGACTTCGCGCTGAGCCTGAAGGGTGAGGAGATATTTCATAAGGTATCGGTAGCGGTGTGGCGTCACGGGCTGAAAATGTCGCCGTTTTCGCTTTATGATCGCGGGTTGAAGGGACTGCGAAAGAAAGTGATGGACTTCGTGACGGCGAAGACAGATTTCGGAAAATTGGTTTCTGGCGTGAATGACTTCGGTATCTGCGAGGTGCCGGCGAGAGGCATAAAAATCACCGTAAAAATCCTGTGGAATCAAAGGTTATCGCCGGAGTCTATTGAGGCGCTTAAAGTGAATTACCAAGACACTTTTTTTCCATTTAATCCGGTCTGAAATATGTTCTTCGCCTCTGACTCCAGCTTAACCTGGCGCTCGCCGGGGGCTCCAAATCCAATTGGCACAGGGGTCGTGTGCGCGTTTAGTTTTATTTCGCGCCGCAGGGCGTCGATCAGATCCTGTGGGGTGGGGTGTTCGGGCCCGGTGAGGATGTATCTTGTCGCTACCACCGCGAAATCTCCTGGGGTCAGCGTGGTAAGGGATTGGATAGCGGAAATATCTTTGACCGTTAACTCTGGAATCGCGCCACCCGGGTAAAGTGCGGCGAATGTGGCTTTAAAAAATGCCAGACTGGCTTCAGGTTTGAGGTAATCAAAACGCGCCTTAAACGTGAACCTCCTCGCCGCCGCATGATCCATAAATCCCTCGCGGTTAGTGGCGCAGATGAAAACTCCCCGGTGACGCTCCATGGCGCAAAGAAGCTCGTTGACGTGGCTGACTTGCCAACGCTTTGTGGCAAGCCCTCGGGGGGAGAGCAGGGAATCGACCTCATCGATCATGAGAATTGACTTGGATTTTTCGGCCTTGCTGAACGCGGCCGAAATGTTTTTCTCGGTTTGCCCCTGGAATGGGCTTATCAGTTCAGACGCCGTCAGCGACATGAGCTCAAGACCTGTGACGCTAGCGAGATGTCTCACAAATTCTGATTTCCCAGTGCCCGGCGGGCCTGAGAGAAGGACATTTAGACCAATGGGAGAGGATGTTTGTGATTGGGAGGTTTTTATAACGTCCGCAAGTCCCCTTAGGTCAATATCCGCGGTCAAATAATTTATATCTAAGGGGAACCGGGGCCCCGGGTGATGACTCGGGCGCCCTAATGGCGCTCGAAGATTGATGGCGGCCTCAAGGGTTCGCCTGAGTGCCTCCAGATAATGATCCGGCTGAACATCCAGGCGATGAATATTATCCACTGCCGAGATAATAGTGGCGGCATCTACAGGAAATTCGCGACTTAGCCGCTCGATATCGGCGTCACACAACACGGCGGCGACGGTGGGGTGAGGGATGAGCGCCTCATTCCAGATTTTGACGCGTTCCCGGAATGTTGTCTCTGTGAGTTTGAGGCTAAAGGTGAAATTCCCGATGAGCTCCTTTGGTATGTTTCGCGTAGACTCGCATATCCAGATGAATGGCACGTTTCCGGGTTTTAAAACCTCGTTCATAAGTCCCGTGTTGAATGGTGTTCCTGTTAAAGCAAACGTATTTTTGGCCGTCAGGAGTGGCTCAGCGTCGTCAATGACGATTACCAATTTCCGCGTCGAGTGTTCCAGTACTTTTTTGGCCCGGAATATACGTTTCAATCGCATCGAGGACCAGCAATCGTACTCATAGTCATGGTACGCGGGAATGCTGATGACTGTAGCTCCCGCGGAGGTGATAAGTTGACGGACCCCGGTGGTTTTGCCAGTGCCTGTCGGACCCTCAATCAGAACGTGGTCCCCGCGGGATCCAAAAACAGTTCTCTTGACAAGTTCGGTATCTTCCGTGAGCCAGCATGTGGTTGATGGGTGGCACCATGTGAGCGGCTGATGATGCTCCTCATAGAGAGTCTCAATATACGCCTCCGTTGATAGCGCTCCCAGGAGGAGCCCGTTGAATTCACTGTTTAAGTACAAACTCTGTAGCGAGTTATTTTCATGCCTCTCCCCGAGTAGTCCGTACCGATACGATAGATTGAAGAGATCACGACGCACCTGTCTCGTCTCGTTTCGCCGAAGGCGCAAAAAATTTTTTATAGACTCAATCTCGCCCAAGAGACGTTTAGACAGTAGAGCCCTAAACACCTGGGATTCCTGGGTCGTCTCGTGATGACGAACAAGCGCCATTCGCACGATGCGGATACTGAGTCCTGACAGTCCAAATAGCTTCTTAGCCTCTTGAAGTCGTTTTTCGATTGGGCTGGTTTCAATATCTGGCCGCAAGGCCTCCATGAATGGTTCCATCGCGGCAAGGAGTGTCTCGCAGGCTACATGACTTTTAATTGGCAGATCTACATCCATGGCCCATTCAGTAGCGTCATCCGCCAGGATGTCATCAGCCGGACACTGCTGTATCAGATAGTTTTTGATCGCGGCAATGTGCTCTTCGGGCCGCTTCCAGTCCCGCAAACGGTTTTGGCCCAAAGCGTGTAAAAGCCGGCGCTCCACGTCGGCCGCGAAAGACTCCCGGTCTTCCAGGGTCAGCACGTCGGCAATCTCGCTGCAGAGAGCCCGCGCGCTAATCACATCCTTGAAGTACCCTTTGTCTTTAGAGAATGCGGAAGCAGCGTAGCTTAGTGACCAGTACCTGAAATATGTCTCATTACTTAGGTGTCCGTTTACTAGCGGCAATTCAGCGCTATTTTCGCGGTTTTTTGGCGTCATAGGATACCCCGGAAGTTGGTGAGAGAGGATGTTCCCTAGAATCCTATTTTGCGCCCCATCTCGTCTCGCTTGTAGCTGACCTCAGTCGCGAGGGCCGCAAGGAGATTATCGGTCAGCAACTCTGTGTCCATTTCTGTCAGATCCCTGAACGCGTGCTGCTGATAGGCCACCTTAAAATCGCCGGGAGCCAGGCAGTTGATGCTCTCAAGACGACTCTGCTGTTTGGTGTTCAGGATAGCGGGACCACGGCACGACTCAGGAAGCCTGGCGAAGAGTGGGGCGAAGCAGGTACTGAAAAACATCTCCTTGCCGTCGTTTTTGAGCCAGTCAAAGCGGACTTTTACAGCAAATCTCCGGATCGCCGCCGAGTCGAAGTTATCCATGTGGTTTGAGGCACAAATCAGGATTCCCTTAAACCGCTCCATGCGGCAGAGAAACTCGTTCACCTGGCTGACCTCCCAGCCGCGCCCAGCGCTGCCGCGGCTGAAGAGGAATGTATCGGCCTCATCGATAAATAATATCGCCTTCGCTGCCTCAGCGTCCCGGAAGGCTCCCGCGATTTGTTTTTCGGTACCTCCGACCCACATGCTGAGTAGATCTGAGGCCGATTTGACGATGAGGTCCCGGCCAAGATCCTGGGCCAAAGACTTCGCGAACTCAGTCTTGCCGGTTCCGGGTGGGCCACTCAGGAGAATATTGAAATTTATGGGTCTTGAAGTGTCTCTTGCTGACTCGTCGTCAGCGTTCATCCGGTAAAACTGCCTGGCGGAGTCAAGAACCGTCGCCAGCGCTATGTCGGTGTTGAGGCCAGTGGCGGATACCCTGGTTTTTGTCGGAGTCCAGCTCTGATCATGGGACTCCCGAGACCCGTGGAGTCTTTCATTAAAGCTCGCGAGGCAACGCTCAAGCATGCCGCGTCGGTCGCCCGCGTCGAGTTTAAGACTCATGACATGGCGGGCACTGTCTACGATGTGGGCTGGCTGGAGATGATAGGTCGTGCTGAGATGATCAATGTCGGCGTCGGTAATAAATTCATTGAGTTCCGGTATTTGGTCTCTGACCGCCTTCCAAATCTTCCGGCGTTGGGCGCTGGTGTAGTTTTTGAACTCCAGACTGAATGCGAACCTTCGCATTGTGGAGTCCTCGATCCGGCTGACGTCGTTTGTCACCCAGATTATTTTGACGGCCGTGGCGTCTAAGGTCTTGTTGAGCCATCCTTTGTCAGATTTGCCACCTGTGTAGAAGTAGGAGTCTTTTGTGCCAAGCATCATATCGGCCTCGTCCACCAGTATGACCGCGGGCGTGCGCATTTTGGCGGCGATTTTGCGGGCGCACAGGAACTTCGCCACACGACTGGATTGATCGCCATTTTCCGGGTTTCGTATGCTGAGAATCCTCGCTCCAACCGCTCCGCAGACTGATCGGGCCAGAGTTGTTTTTCCCGTACCGGGGGAGCCGTAGAACAGAATGTTCACGCCACCTGGCGTCTCGATAAGTTTTTGAACCAGGTCACGTTCTTTGTCTGATACGGACACCGGGAGTAAGCCATTTGACTCGGGAAGATATGTCTCAAACATGGCGTCTAGAAATGTTGAGTTCTCAGTTTGTCCCTCAATATAGGCCAGGATGTCGTCATTCAATTTGATTTTGGACTGGTATTTTTCCAACTCGATGACACCAATTTCGCTCAGATGCTCAAGTGTTTTGCTTAGGTGTTGCCGTTCATGGGAACCACGCATGAGGAAATCATTGAGATACGCTTTGGCTCCTGAGTTCGTGAAGACGCGGCGGTCATCAAAGTGATCATCAAAGACTCCGTGCTCGCCGGTGACTACGGCCGCAAGCTGGATAATCTCGAGATCGCTGTCGCTCAGTCCTAGAGCGTCACCGATTTCCCGTATGCGTCCAATGGTGGTGTCATCAGCGAACCTGCTGGACTCGTCTTCCACAACCTTTCTGACAATTTCAACGCTGAATCTCACGGTCACCGTGATCAGGCGTGGTACCCTGGGTAAATCCATATCGTCCGGTGCCTCCTCACTGAAGGCCTCGCCGAGTAGCTTAATCTCATCAGAGATGCTTTTGCCGTTTCTGGATTCATCCGTGGTGGTTTTATCGAGCGCTGCCTGGAGCTTGTCCATAAGATCCACCGCAACTCGAGGTCTATCAAGTGGACCAAGAAGTGTGTGCGCTCTCTGGAGAATGAGTGACGCGTCGGCTCGGGTGCGAATCAGCTGGGGCTGTTTCAGCAGGATATTGGTCATGAAACGGTCTGCAAGATGATCGAGGTAGGTTCTGTTTTCCATGAGTTAGTCCTCCTTTTGCACCCCCCCTCGGAGGGCTTTGGCAAAACTTTAGGACGAGATGTATTTTTTTTTGGTCAGGTAGACGCGGTCTAGTAGATCTTGGTGGCTAATAACCGAAAACGCCTCGCGGAGATATTCTCACCCAAGTAACTCAACCCCCCGCCCATAAACAGCGCGGGGTTTTGTGCGTCCAAGGTCGGCTACGAATTCCTCACAGGACCCCAGCGGCATCAGCAGTATATCCGCATCACGGCCAGTGGTGAGTGCGCCTTTGGAGTCTTCAAGCCGTAGCGATCTCGCCGGCAC
>CANILH010000079.1 GCA_947468665.1 Oligoflexales bacterium
TATCTTGGGTTTAGTAAGCCTCTGAGTGTGCAAAATATCGGGGAACTCCTGACGGCCGGGACATTTACCAAGGAGCTTTTGCAGTTTGTACCTGTAAGGGCGGGCGATTATTTCGAGATTGAGCCACATGTACCGCACGCGATCGGCCCGGGCATTGTACTTCTGGAACCACAGAGACTTTTACCAGGCAAAAGCGGCAAGACATGGCGCCTTTGGGATTGGAATCGTAAGTACAACGCGAGCGGCGCCCTGGATCCACAAAACGGCAATCCGCGAGAGTTTCACATTCAGGAGGCTCTGCGAATTCTGGATCCCCCGCGGCAATATGGCTCTGGGTACGTTGATAGTTTGCGACGGGAACCGCGTCGGGAGACCATCGCGGCAGGTGCCACCGCCGATATTTTCCCGGCGAATCCATGGTATCAAACCATATCTATTCAAATGAGGGCCGGATCCCGGATCAAGCTCCTACCTATCGCCGGTTATGCCTGCGCGACAGTTATTTCAGGCGGCCTCACGGCACGAGGCAAAAAAGGCGTCTCCCAGATGATGAACCAAGGGGAAAGTTTTTTTATCGCCGCAGCAGGTTTGCCTAATGATTTAGCAACCCCCAATAAAGACTCTCTTTTCACGTTGGTAATTCCAGCCGGTCAGGGAGTCCAAACCCATGGTGGGCATATTTTTGGCTAAGATTCTCTGATGCTACGGCAAGTGTCTTCGTGATACCGTACAGCCATTGTTTTTTATCAAATTAAGGAGACGGGAGCATGGTGCCATTTAGAGTTTATGACAAAGCGGCTCGTGAAATGTGGATTGTATTAAATTACCACAGCAAAGAGGACGCTTACCTACTGGCTCGTGAGGATGACAGCGACGCGGACGGTGAGATGAAAATTGTCGCTTCCAGCGATATGGTCAAATTCAAGCTCGTTGACTTTCTAGATGAGGCTGAGGAAACGTAACCAGTCATTTCGACATCTTGAGAAAACTAAAAGGCCCGCACAATGTGCGGGCCTTTTAGTTTCAACCGAACCTTTTGCCTAAAGTCTGCCGTTAACGGCAGACCAGAAACAGCATGCCGTTACCGACAGACCATAAACAGCATGCCGTTACCGACAGACCATAAACAGCATGCCGTTACCGGCAGACCATAAACAGCATGCCGTTACCGGCACACTCCAGGCAAAGCTGCTTAGCGAACGGAATCCTTAAGCTCTTTTCCAGGACGGAATACTGGAACTTTGCGAGCTGGGATTTGGATCTCTTCGCCAGTTTGTGGGTTACGGCCAACGCGAGCTTTGCGAGGCGAAACAGAGAATGTTCCGAAGCCTACAAGCTTAACGCCGTCCTTTTTTTTGATGTTTTTTGAAACGACGTCGATGACAGCGTCAAGGGCACGCTCTGTGTCGGCTTTTGTCATTTCAGTCACTTTTGATACCGCTTCGATAAGTTCTGCCTTGTTCATTAGATTCCTCCTAGAAGTTAAAAAAAAGCATTTCAGGTTTAACCTAGAAACAAGCTTTGCAAGGCTTCGTCGTCTTGTCAAGCGTTCTCAATAGGGTTTTCATTTTTTTTTTGAAATAAATCAATTGCGCACACTCATTAAGCGGTCACTCAATTCTTCAATACCTTGCCCAGCGGGATTCGTGTAAACTTTGTGGCGTTAAAGCCATTATACGAACACCAGCAACGACATTCAGCCCTTCAGAGGCACGGTAGCAATGACACCAAACGTTAAAGTCACTTTAAAATATTTCTCCGCGGGCGTTGTTTTTGCCTTGACCTCGTCGATAATTTCACCCGCTTCGCGCGGAAGCTCAGCTGAAATTGAATCATCAATAGCTATCGCTGACCGGGTCCTCGTCACCATCAACAACATACCCTACTCCCAAAATCAGGTTGAGTCGTATATCGATGTCAAAGAATCCCTGCGTGATGACGCGATGAAATCCCAGACGGTTGATGGCTCAAACTGGACGCAGGCGCTCGAGGTATTTGTGCGCGACACCGCAATTCATCAGGAAGCGTCTAAATCCTCAGGATTCAGACCAACCAAAGAGGCGGTGCAAAAGTTAAGACTCAGGAGCGAGAAGACCGCGGCCTCAGTAGCGCAATTCAAAACATCATTTGACCGGCTCGACCTGGCAGGCCAAAGAATAGAGATAGAGATCCTAAAAATCGCGACCGTAGAGAGTTTCCGCCGGGGAAAGCAATCCTTAAACTCGAAGGACAAGGCAATTAACTGGGAAACGGAGCTTACAGACCGGACTACGGTCCGCTACTTTGATGACGCAAAAACATGGAAGCAAACCAATCCAATACCATGACATCCAGCAGCACTCCAAAGGCATCTATTATAATCGAAGCCGTCACTAACCCAGATGTGACTCGTAAATACCTTGCTCCTCTGTGCGACGAGTGGACATCGACAGGCGCGTTCTGGGGACTCGAAAGCTGCCTTGAGACTATGGCAGGAGATAACGTCCTCTCAGCGGCGGCTATCGACAAAGGTTCTGAATCAAATAACTGGGCCGGCTGGTATATGGCTACTTGCCAGGGGAATGATTGTGAGTTGTTATTCATATATACGGCCCGCGCTAGCCGTGGCGTGGGAATTGGCAATAGGCTCCTGAGTGACTTGATTAAAAGAGCCGTGACAACTGGGTGTGTTGAGAGCATCTTCCTTGAGGTCCGGGTCTCAAACGAGCCGGCCATCAAACTCTATGAACAATCTGGATTTGTGAGACAATCAATCAGGCCCCGCTACTACAGCAACGGAGAAGACGCCATTGTCTACCGACTTAGTCTCCAAAAATAATACCACTACGGACATAACAGACGTCGTCTGGCTTCAGACAAGTTTCATCGGAGACATTGTCATCACCACCGCCGCGTTCGCGGCACTCCACAAATGTCTGCCAAACGTAAAGCAACACCTGATAACCACGCCCATCGGAAAAGCGGCACTTGAGGGACATCCACTTTTAGCCAGCATCCACGTTTTTGATAAACGTCAGGGCGGACTCGGCGCCATGTTCCGTCTTAGACGTGAGATCAAATCCCTTAAATTGAATAGCGCCATAATCCTCCAACCCCATAAGAGTCTCAGATCGACCCTGTTATCACAGATCATCGGACTGCCATTCATAACCTACACCGAGACAAACGCATCCTGGCTCGCCACAAAACGCGTGCCGCGGGTCTCTGTCATGCATGAGGCCGACCGTATCGCGCTGTTACTTGAGGGGCTTGGTCTCGACCGCAAAGAATTTTTGGGATCAAAACCAAATCTACCTCAGACCAATCTACCCATATCAGCGTCAGCTCTAGGCCAAAAACGCCAATGGATCGGCATTGCCCCGGGCAGTGTTTGGGCTACCAAACGCTGGCCAACACCTAAATTCGCCACACTAACGCAATTACTATTGGATCGTCCGGATACTGGTGTTGTTCTCCTCGGCAGCAAAGACGAAATCCCCGCCGCGCAATTTATTGAGGACGCAGCCATCCGCACCCGTCCGGGGGCGAGGGACAGAGTGATTAATTTAGTCGGCAAAACAACCCTTGCCGACCTGAATGGAATTTACCCGAGACTCAGCATCGTCATCACCAATGACAGCTCACCCATTCACTACGCCTCAGCGTTTAATATTCCTACAGTCGCCATTTTCGGGGCGACTGTCCCGGCCATGGGCTTTGGCCCCCTGGCGACAGGCAGCAAAATCGCGGAGATTGATCTCCCTTGCCGGCCATGCGGCGCTCACGGTGGCGCGACTTGTCCGCTCGGGCACTTTAAATGCATGAATGATCTGTCGGTTGAGGCTGTGTTAGATCAGATCGCGAAAGCTGGAAGTAGCTTGCCTAAATAAATTTGCCGGATTTGCGAACGCATCCCTACTCGGAAGGACGGAGGACACGGAAGGGGGACAGGGAGAGGTGGGATTGGGATTTGAGTTAATTGAATTTTTCCGTGCCCTCCGCCCCTCCGTGTTTCCGTGTAAAAATTTTGGTTCAAGCTCCTGTTCAAATTTTGCATGCCTACCCGAAAAGCTTGCTTTAATATTATATCTTGAAGATATAATATCTTTGGGATATAATTATCCTCAAGAAGAGGTCTGTCCCCATGAAAACCTTCGTCAACAGAACCAGCGAACTTGAGAAACTCAACTCATCCAACGCCAAGCTAATTGTGCTGTTCGGTCGAAGGCGTGTTGGAAAAACAACCCTTATCGAACGCTGGGGCAGCAACAAAAACTATTGCTATACACAGTCAATAGAGGGTTCGGAAGGCCAGCAACTTGACCAAATTGCCAGCGACCTAAATGGCGTACTTCCGCCTGGCATTGTTCCTCGAACATGGAACGAGCTTTTGGCCGCCCTAAAACTGCTCACAAAGCCAGTTGCTATCGTACTGGACGAGTTTCCCTACCTGGTTCGAAGCCAACCATCCCTGCCATCCCGCCTTCAAAAATGGGTGGACCACGACCAGCCCGATCACGTCCAACTGGTCATACTGGGATCATCGCAGGCGATGATGCACGGACTGTTTCTGGAATCGAGTTCGCCGCTATATGACAGGGCAGATCTGGTTGTTCATCTTGAACCGATGTCGTATGCGCATTTTTGTGAGGCATGTCGATGTGATCCGATGTCCACGCGAAGCTTTCTGAATTTTTCTATGACAGGCGGTATCCCTCGCTACTGGCGATATATTGACGGACTGACGGACCCTCTGGATGTGGCCAACGCACTTTTTTTCGACCGATCAGCGCGACTAGAGGACGAGCCGGACCGTCTGATGAAAGACGAGGACGTCACAGGACAACAGGCCAAAGCTATTTTTGAAAGCCTGGGACGCGGGGCCACCCGACCCTCTGAAATCGCCGGACGCATGGGAATCCCTCAAACGGGCCTGTCAAAACCCCTGAGTGTCCTTATGCACTCCAATTTAGTGAGACGAATTGTGCCCTTCGGTGAGAGCACTCGCAACGCGAAGCGGACGCTTTACACAATCGAAGACTATGCGCTCCGCTTCTGGTACCAAGTGTACTCGCCGCATCGGTCTCGATGGCACCTGTATGACCGAGACGTCAAGTTGAAACTTATCCGCGATCACGCGTCCAGGGTTTTAGAAGATGAGTTCCGAAAACTATTCAGGGACGCCGCGCCATATTGGGAGGGAAAATCTCTGGAATTTGATTGCGTCCGCTACGACCCGCGCAACGCCAAAGATCTGATCGTAACTGAACTCAAATACAAGTCGCTCTCCAAGGCTGAACGAATGTCTCTGAAAGATTCCATCAAAACAAAATTTGACAACTCCACACTGGCAAATAAATTTCGTAAATGTGACATCGAGGTATTGGACCTCAAGGAAACCTTGACCCGCTTGACTTCGATCTAGCGCGGATACACCAATCGGGCTGGCCGCCCTCAAGTGTCCATTAATTTAACTCATCATATCTGTCTCACTCTGTCTGACACAGAGGGAACGAACGTCCCAATCTTGCGAAATTCCTAAAAATCGGTCGCCAGCGTGGGGAAAATCACGTCAATTGAGCGCAGAAACTACAGTTGGCAAACGATTTGTGGCGATCTATATCAGACACCAGTTGCAGCGTAGCTTTTAATTTTAGGTGTCGCAGGTAGCCGGGGTTGTGATTTTGTTGTTTTGAGCCAATTTCAAATCGATGCGGTAACACCAAAGTTTAGCTTTAACTGACTTGTATTTTTATCGCCGGCGGCTTGGATCACCTTAGACTGCTCCTGGGATAGAATTCCATGTAATCGGATGTTGCCATCCCATGCGTATTCTGCTCCCATAGCATATGCTGTTCTCGTTACATCACCTTCGCCGTTTATCGCACCTTTTTTATCTGTATCGACGATGAGTTTGGCGTAAGGCGTGATATCCGACATCGGTCCTAGTCTCGTTTGCGCTATAAATGAGCCAATGTTTTCGTCTTTCGAGGTATCAACGTTCTTTTGTTTAATTAACTTTACGGTGTCGTACTCAAGATCGACATTCGCTCCGTCAGCTACGATTTTAACTCCAATGCCCGTATGTGTTTGATAGCCATTACCATAGTTGTATGTTGAGACGCTTCCGTCAGCGTTCCTTTTTGTTAGGTGGGGTGACGCGGTTTTTACGGCGGTATACGTAATTAGGGGACGGATCATTTTATCCATAAAACTTCCCCGGTACTGGATCGCGCAGGTCAAACCGCCTGTGCTGTGGTCGACTTGATATCCTGCTGGAGTGGCGCCTTGAACCACTTGAAAAATTAGCGCCTGATCCTCGATCATCAATTTAGCCTCGGCACCCGGGACGCTAACAACCCCATAACGTCCGACTGATCCGAAAATATATTGATCAGTTGTACTGTAGTCCCACTCCAAACTCAAATCGCGCGAGTCAAGCTTACCGGCTGAGACTGAAAGTTCCCTGGTGAAGCTGTATTCAACAAAGGCATATTTAAGTTCATTTTTATCTGCGTAATATTTGATCCGCATCTCAACTGGGCCCTTGTTGCCCACAAACTCAAACTGAGCGCGGGTAAGCGTCAGCGATGATGATTTTAAGGTGTCCGATCTGCTGCCCGCTGTTTTTGTGTTTGTTGTTGACTGTGCAGCATCGGCGCGAATCTTGCCCTTGATTTTCCAGCTTACGTCGTTTTTAGCCTCACTGGCATAAGTTGACTGGGGTGCCGTGAGTAGGCCAGCGACCAGAACAGACCAAAAAACGCTTTTCATTGCAGACCCCTTACTAATTGAATTAAAATGCCTTGCTGACTAAAATTTAATTTTCTCGCTTGGTTATGTCATATTGCAACTCTTTGCGCAGCATAAGAATCTCTTGCGTGCGACGCGCAGCCAAGATCAGGCAAATCAATTGGCGGATCAGAAGTTCAAAAATGACTACGACGTTGTCCCACATGGCCAAGGA
>CANILH010000080.1 GCA_947468665.1 Oligoflexales bacterium
ATAACATCCTTACAGTCAGCCGGTAATTTTGCCCTGATTTCCGAATAGCGCTGCTTAGTAATGAGTCCTAATTCCAAACGCGCCTCAAGCGCGAGCGCCTGGGCCCCACCCTCCCAAATCCATTCATCGTAAATTGACGCAGAAATATCACTAAATAGTCTTTTTTTGTCATTGTCCTGCCATCTAGCTTGATACAGTAAAGCATTCCAAAAATGACTCATTTCATGGGTCACCGCATTGGTAATGATTTCTCGCTCAAAATCCTGAATATTAACACCGCTTCCGAAAATAGTGACAAGAAATTGCCCCCACATAGCATTGCCACTCGCGCTATTTGGAGACAATTCACCGTTTTTAATGACAAAAATTGACGGTACAAAAGGAAGTTCGCCAAATTGTTTTGTGTAGAGCGAAAATGTTTTTGCCGCGGTCGACATCACCATTTCTTTAACTTCGGCACTGACCCCAGGATCCACGGTAAAAGATAGAGGCGTTCTCGACTCCGGCTTTATTTTCCCAAAATAAACATATACGCCCATTGACCGCGGAGAATCGGAGAACTCTACTTCCGACTCACTCGTCTTTAGACCTGCTGTTACAAATTCTGCGGGAGCGGGAGTAAACTTATAAGTGGGAACTACCTTAAAAAATTGCCAATTTTGCGGATTCTTCAATTGATAACCACTTAGGAACAAAAAAGTCTGCAATGCCACAGACCCATCTGAAAGTCTCTGGGAATAATCACTGTCCTTCGCTTCTAGAAATTCTGTTTTTAAATCAAAACTAGCCGTAAATTCCGTAAATGGATGACCATTCTTGCCAATGACTCCATCATTACCATTACTATCAAAGGTAACTTCGTCACCATTCTCTCCTTCGACCTTCCAAAAATTCAATCGCTTGGTTGGTATGCCGTTGGAAATAAAAACAAAACCGTCCGTAGGCTCGCTAAATTTATAGGTCACCTGCCATGCCGGCGATGTTGCTTGGTGACGGACCGAGATCTTAACTTTGGTGGTGGAAATAGGAGTGCTATCATCGCGAAGATTCGATGTAGGAATATTGTGAAATTGTTGTCTCGTTTTACAAGAGAGAGAATAAAGGCAAATTACTACCGCTAAAACAGTGGTGATGGATTTCATCGTCGTTTCCTTGTAATGCCTGAAAAGTGTTCTGATCTGGTTATGAATTTAGCAAATATCGGCATAGTTTGACAGTACGGGTCCCGACCAGGTTCTCGCTGGCGGTCGATTGACAAATATCGCAAATAACCATAATATTTTCGTGGATTACGCATCACATGGGGAGACTATGAAGAGTTATGAGTGGGACGAGAAAAAAGCAAAAGCAAACTTCAAAAAACACGGAATCACATTCGGCGAAGCGACAGAAGTCTTCGACGACTCGCACGCCCTCTACATCCAAGAACAAGAAGTCTACCGCATCATCTCCGCGCGTCGCCTCACGGCAAAAGAAAGAAGAAATTTGGGCCGATTTTGATCAAGATGAGGTCCCTGAAATGAATCGCGAGCAAATCAAAGATTTAGTAGCCAATGCAATGTCACGGGAGCAATGGCTAAAGACTCGCAAAGGTAAAAGAAGTGGCGGTAAAAAAGCTTCGTGATTACCAAAAACCCACGAGCTGCCGTTATTTTGAACACCGATTTTACTCCCCAGATCCCCTACTTCGGCATACAATCGCCGTCATGAATTCTCGTCACCAGTCCATTGCCGCCGGCGAATGTCTCGTCACCAAACTCACGTCCGAGCTTCTGAAGCCCGGTGTTGATTTGACGCGTACCCACGTCGTGCTGCCGACCCAAAGACTTCATCTTTATGTCACCCGCGAGTTATGTCGTCACAGTGGCGGGGCGTCGCTGTTGCCATGTCTTTGGACTTGGGACCGGTTTGCCAAGGAACTTATTGCGGAACATATGACAAAAGACTTGGTTATGGTTAGTTCGCAAAGTGATCTAATCATGGAGCATGTCATCAAGACACGGGTTAAGAACGCGAATTCAAATAAAACCGCACGCCCCCTCAACACCAATTCAAGGCACGCCCACGAGTTGGTTCATCTTGCTGCCGAGCTCGCCCGCTCAGGCCTGACCGATGAGGCTCATGGCAAGATCACCGCATGGCTTGAGCAAGATTGGAGACGCTCACCCGAAGTCTTTCAGGCCATAACCGAACGCATGACTGATGTGTTTGAGGCGTTGAACGACTTTAACCAGACTATGAAAACCCATCAGTGGACCACCTCTGAGGCGGCACGCAGTCAGGCAGTCGCCGACTGGCTGACTGCGTCTCCTGAATTACAAACATCATTGGTGCCACCCGGAGAGATTATCATCGCTGGTTTGACGTCTCTGCCGGGACTTGAGAATCAACTTTTGGCAAAACTCGCCACCCACGCAAATATCTCCGTCTGGCTTGATGAAACGCCGCCCCATACTGAAACCTCGCCACTGACCACCCTGCGTAAAGCTATCGGTCTCCCTCTTACTCCCGCAAATCAAACTCTCTGGGCCAAAGGTGTTAAACGCATCACCAGCACCAGTGACGTCAGTCATGAGGTCATGCATACGTTAACAAGGGTGAAAGACCTTACTGAGCAGGGAATTCCTCCTCACGAGATTGCGATTATTGTCCCGGATGAGACAAGCCACGCTCCCGCGTTCTCTGCCCTCTCAGGGGAACTGGGCATTGCATTCAACATGCCGCTGGCAAGCCCATGGGCGGAGACCCTGCCCGGCCGCTGGCTTCATCTGGTGACTGACCTTGGTCGTGACGCGAATCTTCACGCCCTTGGCCAATACCTGAGACATCCCCTCACCAGAAGCCTGTTCGCCGCAGGTCCCGCGTACGCAGATCACGAACTGCAAAAACAGCTGAAGAACTTCCCGGAATCAAGCCATGGTTTGACAGCCATCCTAAAACATCTCAGATCACATCGAATGATCGAGGTATTTCCTGAAAACGACATTGTTTACATGGAAAAAGCTCTCTTATGGTGTGAGCGATTTAACGGCGACACCATAGAAGCAGCCGAATCGGAACTGCGCCGGGTCATTGAAACACCCTCAAAGGACAAAACAAAAAACCCTCCCAAAGAACAGTCCGCCTGGAAGATTTTTTCTGATTCCGTAACGCTTGTCTCTGGTCTGGCACCGCTTAGAGGCTACAAGCCCTCAGGCTGGAAAAGTTTTTTGTCTGATATCTACCGTGCCGCCGCGACCGAATCCGTGCGGGACACGGGTGAGCCCTTAAGTGGCCTTCAGATTATCGGACTCACGGAGGCTCGTTATGTGCCGTTCGCTGCGGCATTTATCGTTGGCTGCGTGGAGGGTTCGTTTCCGCACTCACTGCCCAAAGACAGTCTTATCGACAATAGCATGCGGCGGGTCATGGGAATTTCCGGATGGAATGAGCTGGAAGCCCTGGAAGACACGACCTTTCACCTGCTGACCTCAAGGCTACCTCATGTCGAGATCTCCTATCCACATATGGACGCGGACAGCCCCAAGATCCGCTCCCGCTGGATTGAGCAGCTGGCGGTTAAGATTCCAGTCACAGACGTTGACTCCACGGCAGCCTCAAGCTGGCTTTCCGGTGTCGCGGGTACGGTTACAGAAAACTTATTTGAGGACGCCACCTTTGAGGGCCTTACGTCCGATCACAACGCGATCACCTCGACCGCGTCGGCATCCCGTCTGCGAAACCTCATCTGGTGCCCTTATCGTTATCTTTTGGGTGAGCGAAACATTGAGACAATTGAATTACCTGAGGACCGGACGAGCCTCACCACAGGAAATCTCCTGCATAAAGTTCTTGAGAGATTTTTCAGTCCAGAACCCATCAAAGGCCTACCACCCGAACTTGAAATGGATCATTGCCCGGCTGACGCGGATAGCTTCGTGGAATGGGCACATAGGCGTCTTGATGCCCTCGCCAAAATAACAATACCGCAGTCCCTGGCCCGCACGCCGCAATTTCAGCACATGACCGGCAAAGGCTGGCGTCAGGTCGCGGGCTTCTGGGGAGATTTATACCGGGCTGGATTTAGCCCAAAAACAGTCGCCACCGAGGTGTCCATTGGCAAGTCGGGCGAGCTGAGGATCGAAATCAACGGCAGGCAGATTGAGATTCACGGCAACATCGACGCGGTGCACCCTGATCCTCGCGGCAGTGTGCTAGTGGACTACAAGACATCTCATACGCCTAGCAGTGCCACCGTCGCTGACGGGCTTGAGCCGCAGCTGGTGCTCTATGCTTTGTCGCTCGCCGACGACAAACAAAAAACACTCGCCCGCCTCAAAACAACCGTCGACGGGGCTGCGACCGCGTATTTTAACTTAAGCGAGGGCAAGGCGTCGTTCACAGCCATGGGAGCGGGCGCTAAAACATTGTTAACAACCCACGACGTTATCGCGAAACAAGCAAGACCAGCCGATCTCGCCGCGTCCATCGATGCCGTGAAAAACCGCTGGTCCGGACGTCTTGACGCGATCAACACCACGTCACGTTTCGCCGCTGATCCGTCTGATTGCAAGTTCTGTCAGTTCTCCGGCGTCTGCCGCAAAGACGATCCCCGTTATCGCCAGCGGATCAAACAGCAAACCGTGGCCAAAGCTCCTCGTGAAGGGGCGTCATCATGAGTGACACCGTGATCAAAACGCCTCCGTACAATCCCTGGGACAGCTATCTTGTTGAGGCATCAGCCGGCAGCGGCAAAACCTGGCAGCTCAGCCGCAGGTTTCTTGCTCTTGTGGTCGCGGGAGCGGACCCGGCGAGCATTCTGACGGTGACCTTCACCAAAAAAGCCGCCGCCGAGATGCGGGAGAGAATCGTCAAAGACGCCGTGCGACTTGGTGCCGGAGCCGACGAGTTCGCGGGTTTCACCGCCGACATTGAGCTCTGGAGACAAAATAGCGGCTTTAAAACACACTCAAAGATCCGAACACCTCAGGAAGCCTCACAGCTGATTATCCAAAAAACCCAAACACTCAAAATCACAACCATCGACGCGTTGTTTCTGCAATGGTCCCAAAGATTTCCACTTGAGACGGCGATCACCATCGGAGAGGACACGCTGACGTCTCCCTGGGATTTATTGTCGAACTTAGCCCTCACACGTCTCAACGCCGACGCCTGGGGTGATGTGCTTGCCATGGCTGAAGATCACGACGCGAACCGTGAGCTGATGACATCCATCAGCGCGAACGCGCCCAATGGCAAAATAAAATCACTCACCAAAGCCATTGATCCACTGACTAAAAGCGATACTTTTATTTGGTACATTCAAATGCTTGGCCGTGAGCTTCCGCTTAGATTATTTAATGTCCCGGAGACTCTTGAGACGGACGCTGAGTTTCTCGCGGCTAACGAGGCACTCGCCCGTGTGGTGTTTAATCTGATTGGTAACGAGGATAAAAAATCCCAGGCATTGTCTTGCCTCATGTCCCGCGACTTTCTGGGGCTGATTGACGCAAAAGTTATTAACGGCGGCCGCGACGCGTTAAGTGGCGTCACCTTCGCCAAAGCAAAGAAAACCGAAAACACTGATTTCCTGGAATTCGGACGGCAGCTGAGATCTTGGAACGACAACATCAAGCTCGCCGCTCTCAATCACACCGCACGCCTCATCTGGACACTATTTGAGGCGAGAACCTCAGCCGCCCACAAACGCAAAGTCCGTGAGTCCATGGGTACCTTCTCCGACGCGTCAAAAGGCGTGAGTATCCTTGCCTGTGATGATCGCACATCTGGCGGACGGGCTATGGCATGGGCCAGCGTCAGGCATCTCATGCTGGATGAGTTTCAGGACACGAGCCGACTGCAATGGATGATTTTCGAGAAACTCTCCCAGGAGCTACTCTCTGGCCAGACTTATGACGCCGAAGGCGGTCCAAGGCCCAGTGTGTTTATTGTTGGAGACAAAAAGCAGTCTATTTACCGCTTCCGCGAGGCCGCCCCGGAAGTCCTTGATCTGGCGCGAGATACACTGGCCAAACAGGGGCTTTTGCCCGTGACGATGAGCGACAGCTTTCGCAGCTCATCACTGGTTCTTGATCTCGTTAACGAGGTGTTTGCCGACGGAACGCAAATCAGTAAATTTCCCGCGCACCAGCCGTCACCGCACGTCTTGAAGGCCCTGCCAGTAAAAGCATCCTACGGCACCCTCACTGTCTACAAGGCGTCTGAAACTGTCGAAAACGACGGCCAATCAAAAGTGTCCGCAGTAGAAGTGGAAGCCCAATTGGTGGCTCGACACATTAAAGACTGCCTCGACGGTGTTAAACCCATGCGAGTCTATGATGAGCATACGGCCTCCTGGCGGGCCCCCAGATGCTCTGACTTCGCTGTTTTGTATCCCAACACCACAAACTCCCAGGCGTTTGAGGACGCCATGCGAGAACTCTCAATCCCAAGCCGCAGGGCGGAGAGCAA
>CANILH010000081.1 GCA_947468665.1 Oligoflexales bacterium
ATCGCCTCCACCATCTCAATGCCGTTCATATTTGGCATGTTTACGTCACTTATGATCATCGCGATATCTACATTGTCGCCAAGTTTGGCGATGCCATCTTGACCGTCTACCGCCTCTACGACTGTAAAGCCTCCTTTACTGAGAGTAAAAGAAACCTGTTGCCGGATTGTCCGCGAGTCATCCACGATTAGAATCTTTTTGCTCATAATAAATCCCCTTCTTCATCTTAAATATTTGGGTCCAGAAGTCACAATGTCTTCTGGTTAACGCCGCTTATTTTACCAAAAACTTTGTTGAACACTTTTTTCTCGTCTTCCATGGTGTATGACTTAAACATCTTAACTAGCATCTCGTGTTGCACCGAAAGAATAAACTCGTCGGAAACTTTCGCAGTCGCACTATACTCATCAATGACCTTTTGCACACCGTCACGCATCGCGGCCAAAGACACCATCAGATGCTCCATGCGCTGACGAACAACATCATCCATGCTGAGTCCGCCCATAATAGCGAACAAAAATCCGCGAACCGCGTCATTGAGATTCGACAATCCTGTCATGTGATTCGAAAGCGTCTCATTAAGGATTTTAACCTTCGCCGCGGGATCACTGAGTGTACCGTCAATGTCCTTGGCACTTTTCGAGACGAATGCGGCCGACTGGTCCATAACGAGCACCTCATCAGCCATTTTCAACTTACTATCGGCGGCGGAATTTATGGCCGCGACACCCGCCATTGCCTGATCAACTGTTGTAAGAAGAATATTACGCACCATCACAATATGTTGATCCAGAAGTCGCGAAAAATCGCTCATGAATGCCATCAAGTCCGTGGATGCTTTTGCCTGGCCGCTATCCTCAATTTTTAAAATACCTGCCATTTGATTCCTCGAAGCCCACGACACCGCGTTAAATTATTCCGGTTGTTCTCATCACTTGGAAGTTCGGCGGGTGATTGAAATACTTTAACCAGGGGACCTGCTGTCAATTGACTAAATTCCTGAAATCACAAGGATACATTGCTTTTTTGGTGTCTGAGCCCTTACGGGAAATGAATCCTGAAAGAGAGGCTATCTTGGCCGGCTCGAGTTCTTGGGAATCATTATCCTTGCCGCCCATGACTCCCAGTCGGCGTAAACCGCGACTTAAATGCCGAAGTAAGGGCATCAATATTTGGCGATTGAATCTCGCCCTTATGTCTTCCGACAGTATTGGTTACTTTTTTGCAGAGGCGGATCCGGAAAACTCCGGAAACTCTTCAGGGAGGGCAGCTTGCACCTTGTGCACAAGGATGGCGGTGCTCAGCGAATTGATCTTCAAGTCTGACTTTATATGCTATAATACCCACTTACCTTGACCCAGGCAGGCGGCTAAAAATTTGGAAATCACAAAAAGTTCCTTGATAGAGCATCTATATGACCATATGGATGAGGGAGACTGGCTCGACGGGCTTGATCTCTATCAGGCTGGTTACGTCAATCAACTCCGCAATACTGAGGGGCTGATTTCATCACGCGTAGCGTCAACTGAGCGTCAGCAAGCTGAAGTCCGGATTAAGATACATCCAGCCGGTAATACCATTCAGTGGATAGAGTGTACTTGCCGCAAAAATCGCGCGTACGGGCTTTATTGCGAGCACATCGGAGCGACGATGCTGCACATCGACCGAGAGAAGCCTGCGCTATTCGCCAAACTCGACCCCAAAATGCCCATGAAGCCGCCAGCAACCTCTGGCAAGCGCCGTCCGGCCACCGCGGTAAGTACTCACCCCACGGCGACAAAACAAGAAAACCCGACGCAGTCTTTACTGAAACACCTTGAGGGCGCCATACATGGCGTCAGCCTCGTCGGCAAAGGCCCAGAGCTCAAGGTTCGAATGGAGATCAAGCCAGGACAACTCACGTCCTATACACTCCCTCTTGACGATGCGGCAAAATTTTTAATTGAGCATCAAGGCGAAGGCTTTCTAGGGCAAGACGTAAGACCACTCAAAGTCGCTACAGCCATAGCGAGGCCATGCACACGAATTTTAACCGCCGGCGACATCGGTGATCTTGATATTGACCGCATGGTGGCTATCGACGTTCAAGTCGAGTCCCAAAAGGCAAAAGATAAGGCAAAACCACCGAAGCCTCTGGTCGGCGCACCTTTTTCCGCCCCCTCGCGCCTCGCGTACCGGGCAAAGGGACAGCAGGCTTATGAAACCCGCTGGAGCCAGTTCGCGGCGTTTAAACCTTTGGCAAGACACATCGGGCAAAACTACATATTTGTAGAGGACTTTGGCTATATCCCCTACGACGCCGGAGCCGTAACTGATGATTGGAAAGAGCAGGCATACGCCCGAAAAATTGACGGTGATGACGCGGCAACCACGTGCGCGGATGGATTTTCTGCGTTCGTCAGGTTCGGCGCTCTATATATAGAACCAGAATTGCTATCTGATATTGTGGTGAGCAACCCCACTGTCAGTAAGGTAAAAATCCTGGCTGGCGACGATCAGTGGTTTAACGTCGCACCATTATTTGAAACTGGTGATGGATCGATCTCAATGGTCGATATTATTCTCGAGTATCGGAACAAAAAGCGGGACTATGTCCGAAGCGGAAAAAAGTGGGTCAAAGTTCCTGATTTTGTCACGCAGTATGCATGGCAGGTCGACGAGGCCAGTAAGTCACTGAAACTCGATACCGTCTCACTCATCCGGTTTAAAGCTGCCGTTGGCGAAATGGATAAATTCGCTGGCAGTAAAAAACTTCTCGATAAACTTCGTGAGCGCACCGACTTCCACCGCGAGGAGGCACCTCCTGGACTTGAGGGGAGTAATCTATCTCTTCGAAGTTACCAGTCAGAAGGCTACAGCTGGATGTGGTGGCTTCATAAAAATGGCCTTAGCGGACTTCTGGCCGACGAGATGGGTCTTGGGAAAACACACCAGGCCATGGCACTCTTATCGGCCGTCAAAAACAGCAGTAAGAGTCCAAAATTTCTGGTCATCTGCCCAACAACAGTACTTGATCACTGGCTTGATAAGATCATCGATTTCGCGCCAGCCCTTACGCCAATTAAATATCACGGCCTGAAAAGGCAAACTCTTTTGAATGGACTTGGAAAATCTAACCACACAGTGCTTTCAAGCTATGGCATCGTTATGCGGGATATCGCCCAACTCGGCAATATTGATTGGGACGTCGTAATTCTTGATGAGGCCCATTTTGTTAAAAATAACGACACAGCCACGTACAGGGCCGTATGCAATTTAAAAGGTAAAAGCCGATTTTGTCTGAGTGGCACACCCATGGAAAACCACCTTGGCGAGTTAAAGGCTGTCTTTGACTTTCTAATCCCAGGATACCTGGGCTCTGATGATTACTTCAAAAGAATGTGGCTTCAGCCTGCTTCCGGAGGCACCGAATCCAGAAGTGAGACCGGGCTACAAAAATTAATTCATCCGTTTAAGATGAGGCGAACCAAAGAACTCGTCTTAAAGGATCTGCCAGAGAAAGTAGAGGACTTAAGACACTGCGCCTTGTCTGACGAGCAGCAGTCCATGTACAGGCAAACCATGGATATGAAGGTCCGCCCGCTCATGAATCTCGTGACCGACGAGTCAAAATCAGTGCCATTTTTGCACGTGTTCGCGGTTTTGACTCTGCTTAAACAAATTTGTGATCACCCGTCAGTACTACTTGGCCGGGGAACCTGGCGGGATCACCAAAGTGGCAAGTTTGATCTCTTCAAGGAGTTAATTGAGGAGGCCATTGAGAGCGGGCATAAAGTCGTCGTCTACAGTCAGTACCTTGAGATGCTTGGCATCATCAGCGAGTATCTCAAAAGCCAGAACATAGATCACGAGCTTCTCACAGGGCAGACAACAAAACGTGGCAAAGTCATAGAGAGATTTCAGACAGACCCCAACTGCAAAGTTTTCTGCGCGTCACTTTTGGCAGGCGGCGTTGGTATTGACCTGACAGCGGCCAACGTAGTCATCCACTATGACCGCTGGTGGAACGCCAGTAAGGAAAATCAAGCGACGGACCGGGTTCACCGTATCGGTCAACATAGAAACGTACAGGTGCTTAAACTTGTGACGAGAGACACTCTGGAAGAGCGGATTGACCAGCTTATCAAAAAGAAACAGGCACTTTTCGAGAAATTCCTTGATCACGACGAGGAAATCTTTAAATCTCTCTCCCGCGGCGAAATTATCGAGCTTTTGGGCTAAGACCTTTACCGAACTAAGGAGTTTACCGGCATGGCGCGTTTCCATATTGAAGGTGGTCACAAGTTATCAGGTTCTGTTACTCCGTCCGGCAATAAAAACGAGGCACTGCCCACGCTCATGGCCTGTCTTCTGACAGATCAGCCAATTACATTTAAACGCATGCCTAAAATTGGCGACGTCATGACCACCTGTGATGTGCTGGCAGACCTTGGAGTGTCAGTCAAATGGGAGGACCACGACACCGTTACCCTCTGCGCCAAAAACGCGAAGTATAAAAAACCAGACCCCGAACTTTGTTCCCGCATCCGGGCATCGGTTCTGCTTTTAGGCCCGATGTTAGCCAGATTTGGCAAAGTGGAGCTAGCGTTACCAGGCGGTGATGTCATAGGAGCCAGACGCATTGACACCCACTGGGAGGGCATCGAAGCTCTTGGCGGAAAGTTACACCTAAATAACGCGATTGTCGGCGAAATCAAAACAATTCGCGGGACGGATGTCTATCTTGACGAGCCTTCAGTAACAGGAACCGAGAATTTGCTGCTGCTGGCCGTCAAGTGTCAGGGCACGGCAACACTGCACAATGCCGCCAGTGAACCGCACGTGGTTGGCCTCTGTAATCTCCTGAATACTATGGGGGCTAAGATCTCTGGTATTGGGTCTAATCGCCTGACCATTGAGGGCGTAAAAACCTTAAACGGCGCGACCCACACCATTGGCCCTGACTTTATGGAAGTGGGAAGCTTTCTTTGTCTTGGGGCCATTGCTGGCGGCAAAATCACCGTCGAGAAAACACGCCCAGAGGAGCTGGGCTTTATTCTGAAAACCCTCGCCCGGATCGGCATCGTACCTGAGATCAAAGGCGACAAAATCACCATCGACGGAACCAAACCGCTCGTTATGAAAAAAGACATCGGAGGCCGCATCGGGACTATTTACTCCGGACCATGGCCTGCTTACCCGACTGATCTGATGAGTGTGGCCATTGTTGCCGCCACCCAGTCCCAGGGCACCACTATTTTCTTCGAGAAAATGTTTGAGGGACGGATGTTCTTTACGGATAAGCTAATGCAGATGGGAGCCAATATTGTCCTCTGCGACCCCCACCGGATTGTGGTCAACGGACCATCAAAGCTATATGCCGCGAGGCTAAACTCCCCTGACGTCAGGGCCGGTATGAGTCTCATCATGGCCGCCCTCGTCGCCGAAGGTACCAGCGTTATCGATAATATCTATCAGGTTGAGCGTGGTTATTTTGATATCGAGAATAAACTTAAGGCCCTCGGAGCGAAGATCATCCGTGGTGATTGAGAATTGGAAAAAGGGGCGGCAGAATCATTCTGCCGCCCCTTTTCACTATGATCTGAAATTAACGCTGAGCGTCAAAGGCGCAGTGAAGCGGGCGCATTCCAGACAGCGGGCCATGGGCTGATCCAACCGAGTGGCTGACGCCGCCACGAATGCCTGTCGCGATGCTTGTTGCCAAAGGCTGATGAGACCTCGGCAATGCTGACACGAGAGAATCCCAAGATGGAGTTTCTGGCATCTGGCGAGGTCCCCCAGCTGGATTAGAATAGCTGTGAGCGCCCA
>CANILH010000082.1 GCA_947468665.1 Oligoflexales bacterium
CTGGCCGTGCGATGCATCTCATTTGAAATAACCTCAAACGATTCAGTTACTTTTGCCCGTAAAAGCCTCGGCAAAATAGCACGCTGCCGCTTCATCAGTCTCGACTCAGCAGTTACGCGGTAAATCAGCATCAAAGCTTCCGTGGCTCGCCGGCCACCGCCTGATGACTTTGAGGGGGATTTTTTATTTTTGGACATTTTAAACTCTCCGGCAGGCAGGTTGTTAAACTTAAGACACCGTCGCCAGTCTAGTGCCGGCGCCTTTAAAATCAAAACGCGATATTTCCACGGCTATCAATTTTAAATTGATCATGACTAACCGAAAAGGATTGGTCACCTTTTATAATTTTAAGACCACTCATTTTAAAATGTGGGGGTTCCCAAAGTTTGTCGGAAAGGATCCCGGCGATATTTACTATTTCGCGCGCTGGATCGATGTTTTCAGGCCTAAGAAGCGAGCTACCCTTAAATTCAACGTCATGCCTGACCCCCATGAAATCTGTCACGGTAGGCGCGATATCCGCAAATTGCGTGTTGATGTCTATATGGCCGTGATGTTTTCCCTCTGGAAACCTAAAAATAAGCGGCACCGTCGAGACACTCCAAAGGGGTCCGTGATCACTTGTTATTACCAAAATTGTGCGTTCTAGCTGTCCCGTAACTTTTAGCTCGCTATAGACACGGGCAGCGTATTCATCAAACACCCTAAATTGAGTGGCGGCTGAATCAACCGAATACGAAGTCTGGTGTAACGCCATAAAATGCGCATGAAGAAATTGTGGACGATCACGTCTTTGATTTATAACGGAGAGCAAATACTTAATCTTCGCCGCGTCCCCCTCGAGTTTCGCCGCCTGGTTTGAAACCTCATAAAATGGAGAGAAAATTTTCTGGTTAAAGAAATACTTATGTACTCTGGACGAATATTGATTCTTCACGTTGGAAAGAATCGATAATAGACCATACGTTTTATAAAGATTTTTGAGTACTGGGTACGACTCATAAAACTCGACTGCCTCCCCCTCAATATTATCAAAGCCACCAACTATATTTAGTTGACGGGCATTCGCGTAATATCCTGTCGTATATGAATGAGTCTCATATCCCAGTGCCTTTAAAATAGTTGGCAGATTTTTTCGGCTATAGAGCAAATCCAGCCTACCCGGCGGATAGGGGACTTTCGTCTCCAGTGGTGTTACGCCGGTATAAAGGGAAGCAACCGCGCCATGGGTACAGCAGGAATTACTATAGGCATTTCTAGCGTAATAAACTTCGCCTTTTATAGATGCGATGAATGGAAAATACTTCTTAAGATCTGGGCTATCCATATCCAGATACTTGGCACCCAAAGAGTCAAATGACATGACGATGATATTGTCGCGGCGGTCGCTTCCAGCGACCTTTGGGAAGCTGTCCTCTCGCATAATGTACATCGCGCCAACAACCCCAAGAGACAGAATCATGGGAGTCACACTCCGCCTCCAACTGATTTTCCAGTCAAAGGTAAGTAGTTTTTTAAACGCCAGTGCGGCAATACACAAAATAAACGCCGCGAACGCGATCTTATGGGAATCCTTCTCAATACGTTTAATACTATTAAAACCGAAAATGGAATTAAGAAAGAGGTCTATCTGAACCCAAAAAAACAACGTAAAGAAATAGGCAGAAAAACCGGCGCGCACGATACGACTTACAATCTCTCCTTTAGGGAAAGCACGCCCTATCATCTCAATGGCTCCCATAAATGTCGCGAGAGCCAACAAAACTACCGCGACACAAATTAAAACCTTATAGATCGGAAGCCTTAGCCCTTCGGCTGGCGTATACATAAAGAAAAAAACAGCAAACGCCAGACAGCCATATAAGGCTCCATACGGAGCGCTTTTTTTCACTTGAGGTTTATCTGTCACTACTGCTGCCGCCTGGTCATCCGATAAAGCGACCGCTTAGTTCCTTGGACGTTGACTTTTTCCTGCGTCTCAAAATAGGCGTCAAATGCTTGCTCAAACGCCTCCACGTTATACTCGTGATTTTCAGGCTTTTGCGCGAGAAGCCTGACCACCTGAGAGTCACCTCTATCCGGAAACTCAATAATGAGATTGGGAGAAAGTAATGTCAGCGCCCGCGCCACCTCGTAAAATGGCACATTCGCCGAAATAACCATGTGATGAATGAAAGCCAGGCAGATCGTCAGATCAGCCTGACAACGGGCAAAAAAACTATCGCGTTCACGACATGCCCAACCAAGGGACGTCGACGGATTAGTAAAGTCGATTCGAAGCGGAACGATATTGGTGATGCCGTGTGAGCGATTGATGTGGTAATTCGCATCCACCGCCAATGGATCAATGTCAGCTGATATAACCATTGATGCCAAAGGGCTCACCAACCGGCTGAAGGTCCCGTTATTAGCCCCCAGATCGAGAATTCGGTCAAACTTGCCACCAACAGACTTCACCAGCCTTAAAACCTGTTGATGCTTTGCTGCCAGGGAGTCTGATGTATAATTAGTCTCTTGATAATAATTCGACCATGTCGTCTTACTCTGATGAAGGGAAAGGCCCTCGACCATTTTCCTTAATAGCTTCAATGAATTAACAAGCTGCGCGCGGCTTAACTTGACCCGCGGCTTCTCGCGCACATCGGCAAATTTAGTTTCGTAATTAGCGTGTAAGTATACATTTAAGAAAATTAATGGATTTAACGCACTACGTCGCGGCAACATCGCCTTGGCGACATTGAGGGGGATTCCGTTTAAATACACGCTCAACAATGAGTTGAGATCCGGAGAAACTTTACTCATCAACAGGAGAGGCACTAAAAAATTCTGAATGAACTGACGATAGGCAACCCAGGGCTCGCCCTCGTGATATTTTGTGAATGACAACGTATCGATAAAAAGGCATCGGCCGCTCTTTAACTGAACGTTGAAAGGGGTGGCGTCTTTCAGGATCATGCCCGACTGTATCGCGTCCAGGCATGTATCCAGAGTCAGTAATGCTGCCTCCCTAAATTGAGAAAAGCACCACTCGTAAGGGTAAACGAGCACAGATACCAAATCTGGCTGGATAATCAATTCACCGTCCGACCATTCCAATCCAGGGGGAGCCGTCTCCTGACCCACCTCAACATGAGAAACAATGTGATCAGCATCGCTGAGCTTTTGATATAGCCCACTTGCCATCAGAAATTCATAGTCTGGTCGCCCAATCACAGAAATACGCCGAAATAAGACACCGTTATGAGTAAAAACAGCTCCCGCACGGTCACGAAAAGATGCAGGATGAACGGTCATCATTTCTCGCCAGAGCGGTATGAAAACCAAAGCTTAATTCGCGTCATGGCACTGCCCAACCAAAAATAAGAACTTGCTACTATCGCGAAAATTGCCTGAATCGCAACGCTGCCGGTTCCTGGATCAATATATGCGAAGGCATTATCACTGATCACCAAGAGTAACGCCCCTGTAACTATAAACTTATTACTCATAACCCAACACCTCATCCGATTTATTTCACCCTCGAGGATCTTACTGTATCCAAAAAAAAGCATCTATCAGCCAAAATTTTGGCTTTATGCGAAAATCTTCTGAATCCGCTCGCGGTTTTCGGCGATAAATAACCGCACGCCGTATGCCATAAGCCCCAGCATTCCACCAAGAATCAGGCCGAGGGCGATAAATAAAGTCCTCTTGCTCTCGTAACGCTCATGAGTCCCGGCAGCTACCGAAGCCTTAAAGGCAGCCTTATCTACAACCACAACAGGCACCTCTCCGAGGTCACCGGTGGCAGACTTAATAATTCCAGCCGATAGAGATGCCATGCCGGCAGTCATTTCATTGATAGGCTGAACATACTTGGCCTGAATAGCTCTGATTTGACCCACAAGAGACGAATATTCCGTGATCACAGCAGCTCGCTCAGCAGCAGAGATCTTGCCCTCCAGGGCACCAAGTAGTCTAAGCACGTCATCACCAACAGAGGTGCCCGACACGGCACCGGCGTTTACAATAATAGACGGTACAGGCCTCATGCCTGACTTCTGGCCAAGTTTTGACTCAAGGGCAAAGAGCTTTGCTTTCACCGGAGCCTCGTCACTAGCCTGCATTTGGGCGACCTTAGCAAAGTCCGCCTCGATATCTGCTCCGTGAGACACCTGAGTTATTGCTGACTCAGCGCTTTTTGCGGCGTCAGTCATCTTTTTATTAAGAGCCCTAGCGGCAATAGTCAGCCCTTCAGCTGCTTTCATGGCCTCATCCCCGCTTGCCTCTGCTGAAAGTCTAGACACCTCTAGCCCCAGATTAGAGCCGGAAGAAACTAGTTTAAACGGCATCTTGCCACCCAAAAGCGCTACGCCAGGGAGGGCGGCCTTGAGGTCAGGTCTATCTATAAATTGATTAAATTTCGCCACGATCGCGTCGGGGTTTAAAGCCGCGGCAACTTCAAGGGTTATAGGAAGGCTTGTTACGTAGACAGGCGGCTTTTTGGAGTAGACTGTGACAGCCGCGCAGGTAATACCAATTACGATACCAGTAATTACCCAAAGCTTAGCCCGCCAGAGAAAGCCTATGACGTCAATCATGTCGATATATTCGTCTTCACTGGGACTTAAGGGAGACTTTTGAACGCTTGAGGCAATCGATTGGGTGGGATTCACGGGTAAAGTCACTCCTTCAAGTCACTTCCTGACATTTTTGCTCTATTTAAGCCCGGAAATAATATGCAAAACCCATAGACCTGCCCAGTTAAAAATGGTTTTCTTTCAAGTATGAGCCTTATTTTCGCAAGTTATTCGCCAGCGATTATGCTCGCCCTGAGTTTTATGCTCGCGGCGACTATGAGCATGATTTTAGTGCCGCTGGTGTCAAAATTCGCCACCGTTAACGGACTCTTTGATGGCTATGCCACCAATAGACAAGACGAGTCCCACCGCAAAGTCCACAGCGGCGCTATCCCAAGGCTAGGCGGCGTGGCCATGGTGCTTGCATTTCTGGCCGCGATTTCCATTCTCCCAACATCAATGCCCCATCAAGGAGTGCTTTTAGGCTCCTTGGGTGTATTCATATGCGGTGCTATCGATGACTTTACGCCATTGACGGCCAAGGTGCGACTTATCGTACAAATCCTCGCAGCACTTTTTGCTGTCTATTTTGATCATATGGCTTTGGATCACATCACGTTAACAAAGCAATTAATAGTCCAACTCCCTGAACCCATCTCAACGGCTTTTAGCGTATTTCTAATCGTGGGCGCCATCAATGCTATTAATCTAATCGACGGCCTTGATGGCCTTGCCGCTGGGATCGTCCTCATTGGGGTGAGCCTTTTAGCGTTCGCGGATTTCGTTACAACAGAAAGCGCGAGCCTGCTCCTGACCTTTGCTCTGCCCATGATCGGCGCTATCTTTGGCTTCCTGCGCTACAACACCCACCCGGCTAGTATATTCATGGGAGATGGCGGCTCAAATTGGCTTGGGTTTATGTCAGGATCACTCATCCTGATCGCCCTGCGTGAAACCCCTTCAACCGGAGCCTCTCTGCCACTTATCTCTGTCATATTAACCTTTTCGATTCCAATCATTGACACCGCTGCTGTGATGATCAGAAGGCTTAAAGAAAAACGCAGTCCATTCTCTGCGGACAAAAATCACTTTCACCATACACTTTTGCGGATAGGCCTCACCCATGGCCAAAGTGTAACGACCATTTATTTCCTGGCATTTGCCTTTGGTGTCTTA
>CANILH010000083.1 GCA_947468665.1 Oligoflexales bacterium
ATGCCGTCATAGACACTCAGCTCAAGCATTTTTGGGTCGACCAGGATCATACGCACATCTTCCGGAGAAGACTTCATGATGACGCTGCAAAGAAGGCTATTGATGCCCACAGACTTTCCGGTTCCGGTTGCTCCGGCGGCAAGTAAATGGGGCATGGACGTGAGGTCAGCTGTAAACGGCAGGCCATTGATGGTCCGTCCCATGGCAAAGGTCAGGGGAGAGGGGCTTTTTTGAAACTGCTCACTTGCGATAACGTCTCCAAGGTAGACAATCTCCCGGCGTTGATTGGGGACTTGAATGCCCAGGGCTCTTTTCCCAGGGACGGGTAAAATAAAAATGCTGTCTACCTTAAGAGACAGCGCCAGGTCGTCCATAAGCGAGAGGATTTTTGACTGTTTTATTCCAGCATCCGGCTGGTACTCGTAAACTGTCACGACGGGTCCCGGTTGCCAGCCGATTATTTTGCCCTCGACGCCAAATTCTGAGAGAGTTTTTGTGAGTACGGCGCCTGTAGCCTCCAGCTCCTTTTGGCTGTGCGCGGCGGCTGTGCGCTCGTCGGCTCTTTTAAAGGTCTCAATTGGCGGAGCAGTGTAGGGCCGCTGTGGCGCGAAGTCCTCTGAGGTGACTTTAAATAATGGTTCTTCTTGCGGCGGACTGGCGTCCAGAATCGCGACGGTCCCAAATAAATCCACCTCCTGGGCATGAGGCGACGACTCTGAAGGTTCAAAGAGGGCCTCGGAGGAACCAGAAAGTACTGTTCGGTCGGTGTTGATTTCGGGCAGTGCCGCCTCACGGGCGGAGGGGTTCGAGTTGGGGGTCGCGGCGTCCTTTAAAGGATTTTCTTTTCGTTTAACGATTGCGAGGAGTTCACTTAGCTCCATACGGGAGATTAGTACCAATGAGGCCGCTAGTGCGCTCCAAAGTATAATATAGCTTCCCACGTGGCCTGCCGTGTCCCGAAGACTAGCTCCAAAGGTCTGACCTAAAGCCCCACCACTAGCGAACCCTACTCCCCTGATGGGCAGTGTTGGCTGAAGAAAGCTAAGTAGTGGCATGAGCGAGGCAAGCAGGGTCGCCCAACCGGCAATGACAGGAATAAAAGATTGTTTAAAAATAGCCGAACGCATATGCCACGCGAGTTGGATCAAAAGAATTGGTAGCGTACAAGCCGTAAGGCCCATATAAAAAAACAATGCGCCAGCCAGTTGATTTCCCGACGGCCCGGCGAAATTATGTGTGTTGCCGGCATTCAAAGAAGCAGAGCTATAAATCCACTCCTCAAAAGGCTGAAACGTCGCAAGTGCCACCGCGAGGAAACAGCAGGCGCCGATGGCGACAATAAATGCCGCGTCTCGTTCAAATTGCCGGCGAGCGTCGAGGTTAAAAATCTGACCGACTCGGCTTGCCGCCATTGATGCCAATTGAACAAGTTCAGCCATATGCCCGCCTCAGTGTATTGGTGATAGGGCTATTATAGCCTGTCAGGGACTTCAGGCCAAAACTTGGGGTGACAATACCTGGGGGACGTTTAGAAAAGTGTGGGCTGATCGTCTACGTAGAGAGGACGCACGCGGCTCGCGGCGTCCTTCATCTCCTGTACATAGCGTTTAGCGTAGGGTCCAAAGAAATAGAGTTCTTTTGGGGCGACGAGCTGAATAATGGCCTTCAGCTCAGGACCGTCACAGTGGTTGGACAAGTAGAACGTATCAGTGACCTTGGTTTGAAAGGCGTCGGTCGTATCCCGGCGAAACTGTGGCAGAGCGTCTTCAATGGTAAGAAACGGTCCGGCGTTATCTTTGACAGGGTGTATATTATTAGTTTTGCGTGACTTCGGCAAAATAAGCACCCGTTGACCAGAGTGTCTTTTACCGACAACAGCATAAGGGCCAAGCATGGAGCCAAAGGACTCGTAAACACGGTTGATGCGGTAAATAGTCGGATGCACAGCGACAAGTATACCGGCATCGTGAAGAAGCTTGGTGACCTCCTGAGCCGTCGCGATCGGATCACACAAAACAACCGGAGCCCGGCCCTCAGCCAAGTGCCCTTTTATAGTTGAGGTCAGACGTTCTTTTTCTTTGCGGCGATTTGGCATCGATTGGTTCGGGTCAGGATGAAAGGCTCCGAGAATCAGGACGTTGGCTTTCTTGACCTGCATTTTGCGGACCGTTGCGATTAAGTTTGGCTGAAGGCACGGCGCGTAAAGTATGCGTCCCTTATCTGTCTCCACATAGAGGCTAGCCCCGCCAAGAATACTACCAGACGGGAGAAGCTCCATCTTGAGACGGCCAATAGAAAACGGCCGGTTATACTGACACACAAGGGCATGTGGTTTTTTGCGACAGGCCTCGAGAATTTTTACCGTTTCTTCTGTAGCGATAACTTGCGGAACTTGGTTTTGCGAAAGGGCCGCGGCGGACGACAGGAAAGAAAGATCTCCAGACAATTGCGAGTCAAGCCATAAAATGGAATCCGCAATGTGCAGACCATCTTCAGTAGATTTGAGTTTTACTAACTCGCGTGACATTCGTAACCACCAAATAAAACTTGGCAAACACCTAATTACCTAGTCTGAGGATAGGTTTATTTAGGGGTTACGGTCAAGCAAAGACCTGCCCGTTTAGTAGCCACGAGTGTCGGAGGTGCGACCATTGGCGTATTTGGCGTAGTACGTATAGTGCCAATAGAACTCATCGAAGGTTGTTAGGCCGGCAACACTGCCGTTATTAACCATTCTATAAAGAGCGACATAGTCTTTATATTTCTTTTCTATAACTGCGAAGACAACCCGTTTGTTTTCATAAGTACCACTCATCGTGCCGCCCCCAGGTAAATGGCTGGCCTTCCTAATCAAGGCCCACCTGACTGATATATCGGGGGAAACAGCAAAAAATTAAGCGTTTTCCAATTAAAATCCATAATTCCAGCGTGTTATGGCCGCGCTAATGGTGCTATTCTAAAAGAACATTCGAAGTTACTCACAAGTTATCCACAAAGCCCTGTTAGGGCTATTTTCAAGGGTTTGTCATGCCCCCATGGGTCACAGTTCTTTTACTGTCTGGTATTGCCACCGCCTTTGGATGGGCGCTGATGCTTTTTCATGACTCAGGCACCAGAGGGCGTACATTTAAATACCGAGACATGTTTGAGCGTCTAATTCAGGACCTTGAGCAGATCGTCGGTCGCGCAAACCGTCTTCATAGCCTTGCCGAGAGAACAAAAGACGGGGTTCTTCTTGATCACTATCACTCCGCCATTAAAATGATCGAGACTCTTCTTGTGGCCGTGAAAAAACTTCATGCGTACGGGGAAGACGCCGAGCTTTTGCAGGCGCCAAATTTTCTGGTCAAAGACATTGACCAAAGACTTGGTAAAATCGAGACGGCGTTTCAAAAAAGCCTACATGGAAAACCCCACGAGTTTATGAAGACAGCTGTCGTTATGGCGCACACCGTCATTGGCTGTCACTTCTGCTCAAGACCTTTTGAGGCCCATTTATTTAGTAAGGTCCGGGTAAAAATAGAAGGTAAGAGTGAAGACGTGGCGTCTTGCAAGTTTTGCAGGGAAAAGCTTTTAAGCACCAGAAAAGCAAGAGTCCTGTTTTTTACTGAAGATGGTCAGCAGGTTCACTGGTCTAAAGCAAAATCATGGACACAAAGGCCTGAGTATTGGAATATCAATAGGGCTGACGCCGAGGAAAATAAAAAGGCGCCACATCTCGAATTAGTCTATAGTCGAGTGTCGAGAATTAAACCTCTCGATAACGGTTCAAAAACTTAAAGTTATTTTTGGAGCTATCAACATGTCAAAGCCAGTCGTAAAAGTAGCAGTCACAGGTGCAGCGGGACAAATCGGTTATAGTCTGTTATTTCGTCTGGCTTCAGGCGAAGTGTTTGGCAAGGACACCCAGGTTCAACTTCAACTTCTTGAGCTTCCAGCCGCTATGAAAGCCGCTGAAGGTACGGCCATGGAAATTGATGACTGCGGTTTTCCATCCCTTGCAGGCATTACAATCTCTGACACCGCGGAACAAGCCTTTGATGGCATAAACTGGGCCCTGTTTGTCGGCTCAAAACCTCGCGGCCCTGGCATGGAGCGTAACGACCTGATCCGTGACAACGGCCCCATCTTCGTCTCTCAAGGCAAAGCCCTGTCACGCGCCGCAAAAGATGTTCGCATTGTCACCGTAGGAAACCCATGTAACACCAATGCTTTGATTGCTCAGCATAACTGCCGGGATGTTTCCCCTACCCGTTTTACGGCCATGACCATGCTTGATGAAAACCGCGCTAAGGCACAGCTTGCCAAAAAAGCGGGCTGCAACGTTGGTGACATCAATTTGGCAATCTGGGGTAACCACAGCTCGACCATGTTCCCTGACTTTGAAAATGGCTCTATTAACGGCAAAAAAATCACAGACACTATTAAAGACCGCGCCTGGCTTGAAGGTGACTTCATGAAAACAGTCCAGCTGCGTGGAGCGGCTATTATTGCGGCCCGCGGCAAATCATCTGCCGCTTCGGCGGCGTCTGCTTGTATTGACCACATTTGGCGCCTTATGCACCCTACTCCTGCCGGCAAGTATTTCTCCTGCGCCGTAGCTAGTGATGGCAACTCCTACGGAGTCCCAGCAGGATTAATTTTCTCATTCCCAACGCGTTCTCTAGGAAATGGTAACTATGAGGTGGTTAAGGATCTTCCGCTCTCTGATTACAGCAAAAAGAAAATTGAGGAGACCACCAAGGAGCTCCTCACCGAGCGCGAAGTGGTAAAAGACCTTCTTATCAAATAATAATCAGCTCTAAGTCAGTTCCCCAAAGCACCCCGCCTTGACAACTAAGGCGGGGTGCTTATCTTTATGTTAGTATGTGCCTTGTGCGTAGCCCCATTAAGGGCCCCAAAAAAAGGAGCAAAACGTGGTTTGGATTAAACGAATTTTCTTATTCATGCTGGTCAATATCCTGGTCATGACGACCATCTCTATTGTGACAAACGTTTTGGGTCTTAGACCCTACATGACTGGCTACGGTATCGACTATGGCCAGCTCATGATCTTTTGTCTTATCTGGGGCATGGCAGGTTCTTTTATTTCTCTCGCCCTGTCTCGTGTTATGGCTAAGTGGATGATGGGCGTCAAAGTCATCGACCCACAGGCCACAGATGCCCGCACTAGAGATGTCCTAGAAATGGTTTACCGTTTGTCAGACCAAGCAGGCCTTCCCGCAAGACCTGAAGTGGGCATCTATGAAAGCCCTGAAGTGAATGCCTTTGCTACGGGCCCCACAAAATCTCGCGCCCTCGTAGCGGTCTCTACGGGCCTTCTTAACCGCATGAACCGAGACCAGGTAGAAGGTGTTTTGGGACATGAGATTGCGCACGTGGCTAATGGCGACATGGTGACCATGACACTTCTCCAAGGCATCATAAACGCCTTTGTGATGTTCCTGGCCCGTGTGATTGGCTACGCCATCGCAAGCAGCTCACGCTCTAGTGATGACGACAGGCCAAATTACATGATGCAAAGTATCGTCACCATAGTGCTAGAAATCTTTCTTAGTATCCTTGGCAGCATCGTGGTCGCCGCCTTTAGTCGCTGGCGTGAATTTCGTGCCGA
>CANILH010000084.1 GCA_947468665.1 Oligoflexales bacterium
GACACCATCTGTGCCCGCGTGGCCCGCGATGACAGAAACGGGCGCTTCCATTCGTGAGAGTTTCAAAACCCAAGAGTTGACGCCCACTGGCACTACGTCGCCAGTTGCGGAAAATGTCTCGGCTGATGTGCTCATCTTGGCTCCCTGCCCAAGGGATCTGATGGTTTGCCATGTCAATTGAACCGGCATCGCGGCCGCGCTGAAAGCTATTGTCCGCATGACTGCTGAGTGTTTTTTAGGCAAATATGAATGCCTCTTGGTGACTATTTCAGAAGCAGATGCCGGAGTGCCCGCAATGACTAGCGATATAGCGCCAGTAACCCAGACAAATAAGAAAATAATTAGGGATTTAGGTAACAAATTCACTTTAACTCCAGAAAGCCTATGAGCTATATTATTACATTACCAGTTAACCGCAATCGACATTGTTTCTTTGTGATCGGAGTGTCTCTGTTTTGAATTCAATTCGACGCTATTTCCTGCCGATGATTCATTGCATCGTTCTCCTTTTGGCGACGCTCAACTCAACAGGCGCGTTCGCGCAACGTCTCCACACGGCACCCATTGTTATTTCCGGCAAACAAATCAGCGGCATTATCCGGTATCCCCTGGCCAGTTACCGCGTTTTTCGCTCAACTCCCACTGGTGTCGCCGAGCCCATTCCGTTTCAAATTGACGAGATCAACGAGGACACCGACTACGTTTTGGATCAGGGATCCAAAATCACCGCCGATACCGGCAATGGTATTTTTGACGCCAGCGACGAAATGTCATTTATGGGTGATGATGTTGGCCCCGTCGTGGAGCCAACCAAATGGCCATCAGGTCGCCCCCATATTGTGTTTGAGCTAAGAGTCCGTCACCCCGTCGCCAATCCCATGGGACCTCAGATGGGAGCTGTGTACATCGGCATTTACTTCGGCGACGGGCCCGCTTTGAGCACCAAAAAATACGTCGTCTTCAAACGCGAGCAGGCCATGGTGGTCACCTCACGTTACCGCTATCAGTTCGACCAGAAAAACTGGCTGGTCGCCCGCAATGTAGAAGTCTCAAACGGTGAGAAACCACCCATCAAATACGAGCCAGTACTGGATACAACGACCTTTTACATGAAAGGTGACCTCAAGTATTTCATTACTGTCGAGGCCAATCACCGCAGTATTGAAAGCGAGCTTGAGGCCTGGAAAACTGGCCCCATCAGGACGATTGTCAGGGTCTCGTTCCACTATAATCTCCTCAAACTCAAACTCGAGCTAGGCATGTTTACGGAGATCAGCTTCTTTTCCAACGAGATGAATCTGCCAGCCATCATGTATAGCCCTCTCGACGGTCGCAAGTCCCTCAACCCCGGCAGCGGCATGTATTACGGACTAGCCCTCAAGGACAATCCAAACCAATATGCCGTGGAAACCAACATGGAGCCCTATCAAGCAACGTCTGCCGATACCGGTGCTCAAATTATCGCGGGCGGCAAAGACCTTTTTGGCAAGCTCATGGGCAAACCTCAGCAAAATGCTGACTCCAAGGGGCTTTACTGGGTCTCGCTCCAGGGCAAAGACCGCAGTATTTTCTTTGAGATCACACCCTCTCCAGAACTTCAGCAGACCGGGCTGGCTCCCACCTTATATCGTGAAAATGTCAGCGGCGAGGAACTTAAGGCACGCAATAACGACGACATAACTCCCCTTGGCAAAAGCCCCGTAAACCTCGGCATCTGGTTTGATGCGACAAAAATCGCGGACGGCGAGCACATAATGGGCTTCAGGTTATTCTTTGAGAATGTTATGGCGCCCGAAAGGCTCGCTGTTTTTAAGGGACTTAGGGAATGGAAGTATGAGGTACGAAGGATATGACGATATCTGACAGCACACCGGACATCTCTGCCGAAGAGACTGGAACAGGACTCGGACATTTCGAGCTTCCTACACCCGAGACTCTCAATCGCGACGCCAACAACGCCATGAAAGGCGCGTTACAGGCCACCTGGGACGAGTCTGACGAGGCGTCCGCCGGTCAGCACGACGATTTCCCGATGATCGTCTGGCTTCGAGGCGATGAGCCCTGGTTTATACAGTTTGATCTGGACGCCGAGGCAGTCATGCACGCTCTCGGGATTAAACGCTCACGCCTAACTCAGATTTCGGGACGGGAGCTACGCGTAGGTCGTGTCCGGGTGGATCGCTACATCCGTCCCGTATACCGCAGCAACGACATTGAGAAATATCTCGCATGGACACGCGCCACGGCATCTCACCAGAAGTCCTCTGACGCCATCAAAACAGCGGTGGAACAGCTGCACGAGCAGACCCGGGCGGTTCAGACTGGGCTCGACTCCATCAGCCGCAACTTCACGGATCACATTAAGCAAGAGATGAGTGTTTTTATCTCGACGACAATCGAGCAGGGACTGGCACCCCTTGACGGGCGTTTGGAGAATTTTCAGACGACCATCGCTAGCTGGATGACTCAGTTAACCCATCAAGTATCTGAAACGCTCTCTGTCTCGACTGAACAACTTAAAACAACCACAGAAACCCTACGCGAGACGGCACGCCATCAGGCCGCCGCGCTTGAGGTTCTTACACTTCAAGTAAATCAAACATCAGAGAAGGCCAAAGCCATGGAAGAACGACTTTCCGCCTGGGATAATCTCCTTATGAATAATCTCAAGCTCATCTCCGATGACCTCGCGGCCCTCAAAAAACCCGTGACGTTTCGTAAAGCAGCCGCGAGAAAACATCTCAAAGCGACTTCATTCGCGGCATTACCCGCAAAACCAAAACTCACGCTGAGATCCGCTCCCGCCAGGCGCAAAGCGAAATAAGTCATTCACTACAATTAACTTATTGCCACTTAAGCCCGCAAATCAGGGATGGCGCCCAGGTCCCGACTATTTTCAGTGAGATGTCATTGGACGATTTGAAATCAATCTTCGACGATAATTTAGACTCAACAGCCGAAGACTGGACGTTGTAGGCAATCACATCAATCGTGTACGTCGCTGCTTTTGACAAACGCCATGAGTGCTGCCCCTTCGCCTGCACAGCGCCATCTGTAGCGGTATTCACGACCGGCCCGTAAACCCACGGATCCGGCTGGGTCTCTCCAGCCATGGATGTCGACAGATCCACTGAAACAGCTCCAACCCTTGGCGTCGCCGGAGTCTTGGGATCAATCCAGCGACCTGCACCCATACAATCACTTAAATCAACATCTATAGTCACACGCGGCATCTCATCAAGAGGGACGTCTTTGATATCGGTCACAAAAGGTTTTTTCTCATCAGTCACGGCAGATGCGTTGCCTTCCGATGCCGCCATGGCGGCTTTTTTGGTGGGCTTGACCCTCGGCAGCGGAGCTTTGGTAGCGTCTTCCTTTTTACAGGATGAGGCAAATATCGTTGCTGCCATTAGCCAAATCAATGCGGAAATTTTCATGCCAAGCCTTTCGACCGGATTAGGTCTTTCAGACTTGCAATCGCCTGATCAATATCCATATCTGATGTATCAAACACGATCGCGTCATCAGCCTTACGCATCGGGGCGGAATCACGCTGACTGTCCTGGTCATCACGAAGCGCGATGGCGCGCATAATGTCGTCATGGGACAAATCAGTAGATGTACCAGAGGTCTCAAGTTGTTTCAGGCGGCGTCTTGCCCGCTGCTCAAGGCTCGCGGTCATGAATATTTTGATATCCGCGTCAGGAAAAATAACCGTACCTATATCACGCCCATCGACAATCGCGCCCCGTGGCGCGGAAAGAGATAATTTTCTCTGGAGCGGCATCAATGCGTCCCGCACCATCGGCATTTTAGCGACAAAGCTCGCGCTGTTACCGGCCTCGACGCTATTCAGTCTTGGTGTGAAGTCATCCATGCCGACGTAAAGTTTGGCCTTTTCATGCTCCCAGCGAACTGTCTCGGAGAACTCATCGAGGATTTTCTTAAGGTGAGGTCCGTCTACCAAAGACACGTCACGGTCCATAGCCAGGAGGCCGATCGCCCGGTATAGCGCTCCGGTATTAACATATGACCAGCCGAGGTCTTTGCAGACGGTGGCGCAGATGCTGCTCTTGCCAGATCCGGCAGGGCCGTCCACAGCTACAATTCTTGGGCGAGTCATTTTGTATAAGTCCACTTTGTAGGTCCGCTTATTTAAACGCGCATTATTGAATACCTAAATTTATATTCTGGAACGCCCTGAGAAACAAAGGGAAACTTGTGTTAATCCACGAAATGCCTGTGATTTCCGATGGTGCCTTTCCCTTAGTGGCCAATATCATAGCGGTCATCACCATGCGGTGATCATCACTGCCAAATGAAAAGGCATTAATCTCAGCTTGTCCCTCAATCTCAATGGCATCACCGTCAATCCGGGCCTCCACGCCCGCTTTTGTCAGCAATTCGATGATTCTGGTTTGACGATCACTTTCCTTCACCCTGAGCTCGCCAAGACCCTCGATCCGCGAGCGCCCGGACGCCATGGCGCACACGGCCCCAAGCATTGGTATCTCATCAAGCATCATAGCAGCCTCCGACGCTGCGACCGTCGCTGCCCGAGGTCGGCCGGTCGCCAAAAAACTCACCGTACCTACCTCTTCTCCGAGATGCTCCGGGCGAGAAACTATATCGCTCCATGTGACATCTACTCCCATCGCCTCCAGACACTTAAAAAATCCGGTGCGGGTTTTATTTCGCAGGACCTTGTGTGCCTTGACGCGAAGACCTGGATGAAGTGCCGCCATACCCGCGAAAAAAGCAACACTGGAGGGATCCGATGGAACCTCACACTTAAATGGCCTCGGTCGCCACGGGCCCGTCACAAAGATCCGCTCGCGCCCGAGGTAATTGCGTATTTGGATCGGTGCCCCTAGAGCTTCAAGCATGTTTTCGGTGTGGTCGCGACCACCTTGCGGAAGGTCAATGATCGTCTCGCCGTCAGCCGAAAGGCCGGCGAGAATAAGTGCCGATTTGACCTGTGCGGACGGCGCGTCAAGATAATGCGTTCTGGACGTTAATTGCTGGCTGGTTATGGTTAGTTCGAGGGTGTTCCCGTTGGTTGCTCCGGTAATATCAGCACCCATATTTCTGAGCGGCTCAACCACACGTCCCATGGGTCTTTTTCGTAACGACGCATCACCAGTTAACGTGACCCGAAGATTCTTTCCACCGGCAAGCAGCCCCAAGAGCAGTCTTGCGCTGGTTCCGCTATTGCCAAGATCTTGTGGTTTTAGCGGAGCCTGCCAGTGATCCATTCCTGGCGATGACAATCTCCAGCACACGCCTTTTGACTCAACGCTGCGCTCTCTTTGCACTCCCATATTCCAGAACACATCAAGTGTCGCCAGACAATCCTCGCCCTCTAAAGGATCAAAGATCTCCGATGACCCCTCGGCCATCGCGGCAAGCATGATGGCCCGGTGCGTAAATGACTTATCGGAAGACGCGGGCGCGGTGACATCAACCACCCGCGCAAGAGGCAAGACAACCATTGAGTCATTACTGCTCAAGAACGGCGCCCATCTGAAGGTATTTATTGAA
>CANILH010000085.1 GCA_947468665.1 Oligoflexales bacterium
CAGGCAACGTAATGTTACCCGCGGTTCCCGCCAGTGTCTGACCACTGAGAATTTTTGATGCCGCGCCGGAGGCCAGTGCTGCTGGATATGCGGCCACGGCCACACAAGCTGTCGCACCGTCGGCGGCACAGTTTGCTGGTGAAAGCGTAGCCGAACCAGCCACGCCGATCATTGTTGAGCCACTGGCGATGGTGCCGGCCGTCGGCGTATTGGTCGTTCCGCTGTAGTAGCCCACTCCAGGAAACGTCGTCGTAAGATCCCACGAGCCTTTGTTCGCCAAAGTAGGCGTCACTGGCGAACCAGGATCACCGTAAGTACTGGATCCAGCTAAAACATTGCCTGCTGTCGGCAAGGTCAATGTCGCGGTAGCTCCGCTGCCACCAACTCCAAAGTTGTTACCTGCTAACACTTTTCCAGCCGCCGGCAGCGTCACGTTACCAGTCACTCCGGACACCGTTAATGAAGTCAACATTTTATTGGCGTCAAGGGTGCTGTAATCGATCGCCTTCTTAAACTGCGATCCAGGCGTAGAATAAGTCGGCAAATAACAAGCCGATCCGTCCGCGCCGCACACCGTACCTGCGTAATACGTGCCCGCCGCGATACAAGACTGCTGGCCGTTTGAGGTACAGTTGGAGAAGACTCCGGCAAAATTTCCCGTAACACCAGCAAGTGTCACACCTGATTTAATATTTCCCGCCACCAAGTTTGTCGCGCTGACCGGCACAAGATTTGCTGTAGTGAGACAGCCCGTTTGCCCTTCGGTCTTACAACTGCAGTCTTTTGTCCCTGTCTTCTGATCGCCGCTATTGCCATCAATGTAATCAATATTGGAACAAATTGTATCCTGGTCAGCGATAATAATTGGTATTTTGTTGGAGTCACTATTTACCATCAGACTCAAAGTACCGACCTGTTTGGTCGTACCTTGCAAAATAGTAATATCCTTCAGACCTACAGCCGCATTTTCGGGCATGACGAAGGACGCCGATGTACGGCTTTTGACGCTAAGCATGACATCGTGAGTGGTACCATCTTTGAGCGGTACTCTTGCTCTCAGACCCCGTGAGGTTGAGAAGTTCTCTCCAGTCAAGTTAACAGTATCTTGCGCCTTTGTTGAATTGGAATCTGATTTACTGACTGTGGCGGAGTCAGACGAACCGGCTTTTTCCGCCGAGATTGAGTTCATGTTGCTTCCGCAGGAAGTCACGGACGCAAGTAACGTAAAACAGACAAAAGCTTCCGCGAATGACCCGGCAAATTTTGCCCACCAGAAATGATCTGGGCCAATTAATGTTCCAAAAAAATATCGCGCGATATTTCGCATAGGCATAAAACCCCTGCACCCGCACTTTCCAGAAAATCCCCGCCTTAGGACTCTTCGGAAACTCCGCGGAAGAACTCAAGTTTTTTTTGAAGCATCCGACAACCTACTGGGATAACTTGCCAAAATGACCTCTTTCTTAGCGGGAGTAATAATCAGAGAAGATGCTGAAATCAGGACTTATTTTGTTATATCTGATATGTCTTCCATCCGGATTTCCGGGCTTGGAATTACGGGCCTTTGCGGAGCCCGACACTCCCGAATTTGAACTTTTAATTGACCTCGCAGGACGTCCTCCCACTGAAGTGATTCTCGACAAACCGGTCAAATTTGAAGCCGTTTGCGCCGACTTCACAAAATACATGATCAAAAACCAGGGACTATGGGGCACCGGCCCATTTAAAACGGCGCGCTGTGTCAACAGCGCGAAGAACCCGGAAGTCACGGCAGCGCCCTGGATGCTCTCCATCTACCAGGACCACGACAAAATTAATTTTGACATCATTTACCGGGACAAAAGCGGCGAGACCTCGGCGGAGTCGCGACTCGCGTTAAAAACGGAGCTCGGCCCGATCACGCTGCTCGCCAACAAAAAAACGAGAGTTATGATCGCCGCTCATTTATCCATGGGCCTGCCATTTCGCTCAACAATTAACCGCAGTGCCGTCCGCCAAAACAACGTCATCACATTCCCCGGGGTTCAGGTCAAAGACGCGCCTGTTTCAACGGTTTCACCGATGATTTTCCGCATGGTACGGAGCCACGGAATTTGGCGTCCCTGGGTCGTCGGTCGCGCGGAACTCGCTACACAAAATCCAACAGGTCTTGAGTACCGCATTGTTTTAACTGACAGCGAGACAGAGGCGGCAGTAGCGAGAAATACACAAATCGACACCTACTATGTCCAGCAGGACAGCGGACGAGACGAGGCCCGGGCAAAACTTGAGAGTCTTTTGACCAGCGACATGGGAAGCTTTTTCAAGCGCTTTCTTGATATTGGGCATTCGGCGTATGTCGGAGCCCACTTTGGGGTTCCATTCGGCAAGCGGGACAAAATCTTGAAAAACGCGCGCGTGCTGGGGTTTTTTAGCGAATTCCGTGGTGGCATGCTAGATGGATTTAAACTCAACTATGATTTAATCCCGCTTCAGAAAGCAACCCTTGACGACACCGAAATAAAATACAGCTGGTCACGCATCCAAATAGGCTATGGTGCCGGACAGAAAATTGACACCTACCTTTTCAATTGGGTTGATGTCACTCCAAAACTTGGCATTACCAATCTCCTGCTCTCGCAGTCCGCCTCTCTGAATACGGGAGATATTGGATATGATTTCGAACTTCACCGCGCCCCAACTATAGGGGTTGAGGCCGGTGCAGAAAAGCGCACACGCTACTTCCTGGCGAGAGCCTGGACTTACGTCAGCTACAGTCTGGGAATTATTGAAATCGACAAAAAATATAAAAGCTCCAGTACGCGATTTGGATTTGACCTTTACCGGGACATATTTTCAGCGGGACCGGTTCGTTTCGCGCTTCTCGGGTTCTCAGCTTACGACTCGTCAACATTCGCCAGGAACGTATCCACTCAGGAGTTGCAAGATAACCCTGACATGACCACGAAGGTGACTATCAGTAGTTGGTATGCTGGTGGAGGCCTCACCCTAACCTGGTAAGACTTGCTCCTTTTTAATTTATACGTCGTCAGACTTCGCCCGGCCCTCGGTCATGTACCGGAATGTACACTCCCCCGGGCCGACCAACGTCTTCCTCGTCTAAATTAAAAATAACCGGCGTCTGCCATGCGTAAATGACCTATATAATTGCATAATATTTCGGCGGGTCACCCGACAAAGATTGTTGACAAAATTCTTCGAGGCTGCGATAACGTCAGCCTTCCAAAAGGGGATGTAGCTCAGTTGGTTAGAGCGCCTGCCTTACAAGCAGGAAGTCCACAGTTCGAGTCTGTGCTTCCCCACCATTTTATTTCTTAGTAATCGCGAACTTAGAGACTTTGCTCGCAGTCCCGGACTGGACGCTGGTCATAAACACCGAACGGGCCGCCGCACTGAGGTTAGCTACTGGCGATAGGCTCAGGTAGACATCACGGCCACTGATGGTCGAATCCTTGCGCAGAGGGATCTCATTCGCGCTTCCGGCCTCACAGCTGGTGACCCCAGTCTTATCAAGACAAACCCGTGGAACCGAGCCCTGAGCCACGCTAATCGCCAATTGTGGGGCATCAGCCGATTGAGTATCAACAAGGCGCACAAACACAGCTCCGTCGGTTTGATTGGATGGGTTACTCTGAAGATTTTTGAGATAGTTGTCCCACTCAGAATTTGCTTTGATACTAAAGTCCCCAGATGCGTGACGGACACCCTCAAGATCGCCCGCGGTCAAAGTTAATTTTTTGGGAGTGGTCGACCCCATGACCTCATCATTGTCCTGACGGGGACTACTATCGTCAGAACAGCTGGCGCTCCCCGCGTCTTTGTACTGGTCGCAGAGTCCGTAGCTATGTCCATACTCGTGTAAAGCGATCGCCTTTAGAAAGCTTCCGGTCGCGGAAGACTTTACTTGAATACGGCCAGGATTACCTGTGAACATATTCATTCCAGTCTGGTCAAACCCTTCCATGTTAATGCGAAGGGCGGCGCCTTTGCCGCAATCTAAAACCTTAAAATGACCCCAACGGCCAATCGCGGTTGCCCACTGCTCAATAGCGAAATGGGCGGCCGGAATATGTTCCTGATTATCGGAACAAATCTCAACTGACTGGTTAGGACGAAGATTGAGAAGGTTGGCCCATTTAGCGGAATTATGCACGCCCCACTTTACGCGGGACACAGCATTGCCGTCACGACAGCCCACCATCGTCACTGCGAGAATTATGAAAATGTAGTTTAAGATACCGCGCATTTGTCCCTCCACATGCCACCTTATCGGTAAGCCATCGCGGATCCTTAAGAGATCTATGTTTCATCAATCTAAATGCCAAGTTAGAAGGTGGATTTGCATGGTTCTCCCTCTGCGACTCCTCCCTCTGCGACTCCCTCAGCGAATGTCCATGATCAAAGTAAAAATCGGCCATCGCAATTCTCCAGGTCCCAACCCACCAAATACACTAACAATTAACAAATCCCTCAAGTCCCACACCACCCCGACCGAAGATGTTTGAGGCGGGAGGAAACTTATTATGTGCTTTAATTTCTATAAGCCTAAAAAGGGCATCGTCAGGGGCTTTGCGTCTCAGGACGGTTTTTCGATGGTGGAAATGATGGTAGGCGTTGCCTTGATTGGAATTTCCGCGATCGGAATAGTCCAAGGGCTAGATTTCGCTAGGACCTCCCAAAAAGACGCAGCCCTTAAGGCCTCATCTGGAAAGTTCCAAGACTCGTTCCGTGCGGCGATTGCCGATCGAGCCCGCGACTTTATTTCAGATTCGTGCACAGGCGCGAGATATGGCTATAGCGATGCCGGATCCGGCGGCACAACAGGCGGCACAACAGGCGCCACAACGGGTGCTACTCTCACGACTGCTAGCCCGGTATCGAAGGCATTCGATTCCCTATCAATGACGGCTGATCCCAGTCTTGGCGGGGGAATGGCATTTACAACCAAGCCCACGGATGTAGCTGATGTCTTCACAAGCGCAGCTGTACGATGCCGCGATCCGAAGCCATCAAGTAATCAGGCCAGCGGCATGGGGAAAATTGACCTCAACCTGGTCACCAAAGGCGACTACGCCCATTTCTGCCTGAATCTTCTCGTAAATAAAGACAATAAAAAGGCTGGGTCAACCGAAAACTTCTGGACCATGGATGGAGCTTTCGCCGAAATACTCATAATTCCCGTGGATCTTGCCACGGATAGCCCAATTTTCTGCAAAGATGCGAAGAGCTCCTCGCAAGGATTCAAAGTCGTTTACAGTATTTTTGGAAGTTACAAGGATAAGAGTAGCGGTGCCTTAAAAGGCATTCGATCAAACGGGTTATTTTTTGGGGCCATAAAGTCGGCTATAAAACCTACAGATACTGG
>CANILH010000086.1 GCA_947468665.1 Oligoflexales bacterium
GCATCGATCATGCCGACCAAAGACTTTGTGGTGTTGCATCCTTTTGCCGGTGATCCCCGGCGCTGCTGGCCAATCAAGGCATGGGGGCAACTTGCGGGGTGGATTCGTGACGCGGGATATGCCGTGGTCTGGATGGGACGGGAAGAGGAAGTCGCGATTGTCACTGAGGCAAACCCGGACGCGTCGTCGGATTTTTTTATGCCGCGTCTGAATAATGGAAGGCTGGCTGTAACGCTTTTAGTCACATCCAGTGCAAAGTGTCTGGTCGGACATGACTCCGGACCAATTCATTTCGCTGCCGCGATGGATGTTCCCGTGCTGGGGCTTTATTTGCCAAGCCTTTACCCTCAAACTGTAACAAAGGGGCATGGCGCTCACGCTGTTATTTATCGCCAAAATCCGCGAGAGCTTCAACTAGGTGACGTGTCGAGGGAGTTGAAGGTTTTGCTGGCTCTAAGAGATTGACTGCGTAATTATAGGTAGTTACAATTACCCTGAAGGCCCTTAAAATAGACCGTTATACTTTTTGGAGTCTTTTTTTGCTTCTTCAATCATTTGCAAATCGAAACGTGAAAGCTCTGGTCATTGAGCCGCAGACACAAATTCGCGCGATGATGCAGGATGTGCTTCGCGAGGCTGGCTTCGTGGCGCGTGCGGCTGCCAACATGAAGGAGGGAGTCGCGTGTCTTGAGGCAGAACGATTTGACTGGATTTTGATGCCGCCATCGATGGAATGTCCCATAAACTTCATGCATATTCTAGGTCACGCGATTCGAAATCCGCAGTGGCGACAACTTCGAATGTCACTTCTTATGGTCAAAGACGAGCCCGATATTATTGGCCAGGCTATGGAGTATGGAGGTCTAAGTTGGCATGTAGGCCCATTTACAAAAGAGACGTTCGCGCTTCAGATAAAAACACTTATGGACCAAATGTTCAATTATGGTTTCCTGTCGGATATGGTTTCCGCGGCTTATGTTCGCGACATCAGTGTCCCTGACTCAACCAAAGAACGGATAGCGGTAATGGAGCAATCCATAGTTCAGTTGCATCCTGGCAACCTGAATCTTTTGATGGAAGCCGCTGATTCTTGCAGGAAATTAGGCGCATTCGAACGCTCCCTTCTGCTGCTGACGCAAGCGCGCCTTCTTGACGAAACGCCGAATTCGCCTATCGAAAAGAAACTGGCCGATGTTCAGGCAGAGATGACTCGTACAACCAATTCCACCCCCCGAAAATTTACAGCGAAGGAAATTCTCGGATTCAACAGCGTTGCTATTATTGACCCCGATTCAGCGATGCAACAGTTTATGGAGAAGTGTCTGCGCGAGACAGGTGTTGCCGAAGTTAATGTATTTTCTGACGGTAATACATTCATCGACTGGTTTAACGAAAACGAACCGGAAATGATCATTATGGAGTGGCGCATTCCTGGGACGACGGGGGCAAAATTGCTCCAACGAATTGCAACGAGACCAAACAGAAACCCTCCGCAGTGTATTTTGCTAAGTTCCTCGCTTGGTAACTCGGACATGCCTCTTTTGAAAGAACTTGGTGTCGGTGCTGTTGTCGGAAAACCAGTGAGCCGTAATGATTTTATGGGAGCGCTTTTGAAAACCCAAGCTGGCGCGACACAGCCGGCAGGTGTTTACTTTGAGCAGCAGATCCGAGCTATGATTCGCTCCAGAAAAATGGACAAAGCATCGAAATTGGCTGAAGCATTTCTTATAAACCCTGAAGTGAGCGAAGGCAGGAAGCTGCTGATTCAGGCGGATATAGAGCTCACGAAAAAAAATTATGAGCCTGCTCGGTACCTTTGCCTTAAAGCAATGTCATTACCTCATGATACGCTTTACGGGTTGCAGATACTTGGTAAGTGCTTCATGGGGCTTCGTCAGTTTGATTTCGCAATGAAGTGTTTTGACAAAGCACAGGCCATGTCACCGATGAACATTGAGAGAATCTGTCTTATGGCCGTTTCAGAGGCCGAGCAAGGACACAACGAGGCAGCAAACGTACTTGTTGACGCGGCGAAATCTGTCGACTCAAAAAATGAAATGGTGCTTGAAACAGCGGTTAACGTGTCGGTTGTTCAGGGAGATATTGCTAAAGCCCGGAAAAATATCGGTAATCTTCCAAATATCATGGGAGTGGTCGCGTTTCAAAATAACCGCGCTGTAGCGATGTCGAAAACCCAAAGGTTTAGTGAATCAATAGAGGTATATCAGAAGACAATGGAGGTTTTGCCCGAAAAAGCCCATGAAGCTACAGATATTGTTCTTTTTAATCTCGCTCTTGCATACGTTAAAAGCGATGATCTTGCGATGGCCGAAGAGACGCTGGGCGGAATTGGAAAGCACGGCAAGTCACGGGTGTCAGCTAAGGCAGAAGACTTGCGCAAGCGGCTTGGCGCCTCGGTTTCGTCCGGCGTTAAGCTTATACTGAAAACTCATGATCCCGTGACAATGCTAGCGCCTAATTCGGGTGAGACCGTTGGTGCCGGCGGATCTGATTCCGGTCCGTCCGGTGGAGGTGATCGTGAGGATATGTCGAATGAAGGAATCAGAATGCTTTCCTTGGTTGATTTTAAGCCGGGAGACTTAGGCTGCTTCAAGCTCTTTGTAAGAGAAACCTCGACTGATGATGAGCTGCAACATATGCTGAATTCACTTCCTTCTCTCAAGATCAAGTGGACACCCACCGCGAAATCCTGAAGAGTTTTTGGTCGCTAATCTGACAATCTCAATTTAGTAATTTTTAGCGAAAATGACCCGCGTAGTTGTCTCGCGCCCGGTGAATAAACATTTACCGACGGGGGCCTTATCATTCAACGGAATGCAGCGCGCGGTGACCTTCAGGGACGCAAGCTTGTCGTTGATTTCTTTAGCGGCCGAGGCATCTGGCGACCAGTATGCAAGGGCAAATCCGCCGTGAATTTCAGGTTTGTCCTCGTTTTTCGGGGTAAACCAACTAACAAACTCATTGTAGTCGGTCAATGTCCTTGTGTTGGCCTCTCTGTGCGCCAGTGCGCGGTCAAAAAGATGTTTATGCATGTCGTCCAGAGTCTGGCCAATTGTCGCGACGAATTCGGTACGGGAAATACCTTTCTTCTCTTTGACGCCCATATCGCGGCGGGCCACAAAAAGACTGTCAGCCTGCATATCCCGTGGTCCTACTTCGGCACGGATTGGAGTGCCTTTTTTGATGTGCTGCCAGGTCTTCTCGCCGCCGCGGATGTCGCGGGCGTCAAGCTCGACGCGGATGGCGCCTCCCATGTAGGTGACGCCTTCGAGTTCTTTTTTGACTTTGTGGCAGTACTCAAGAATCTGAGTCTTTTCCTCGTCGTTACGATAAATAGGAATCAAGACTACGTGTTTTGGCGCTAGTCGTGGTGGGCAAATGAGTCCGTCGTCATCAGAGTGGGTCATAATGAGTCCACCGATCAGACGAGTGGAGACGCCCCAGGATGTAGTCCAGGCGAATTCTTCCTGCCCGGACTGGCTCTGGAATTTGATGCCGGATGATTTCGCGAAGGTTTGACCCAGGAAGTGACTAGTGCCTGCCTGCAAGGCTTTGCCGTCCTGCATCATGGCCTCTATGGTGTATGTGTTGACGGCGCCCGGGAATTTCTCACCGGGAGTTTTCTCGCCTTTAATCACCGGCATCGCCATCCACTCGTGAGCAAACCATTCGTAGACGTCGAGCATTTGCATGGTTTCTTCTACCGCCTCCTGTGCGGTGGCATGGGCGGTGTGGCCCTCCTGCCAAAGAAATTCCGCGGTGCGGAGGAACATCCTTGTACGCATTTCCCAGCGCATGACGTTGGCCCATTGATTAATAAGTATCGGGAGGTCGCGGTAGCTTTGTACCCATTTGGCGTAGGACGCGCCGATGATCGTCTCAGAGGTTGGTCTGATGATGTAAGGCTCGTCAAGCTCGCCGGCGGGAACAAGCGTGCCATTGGGGCCAGGTTCCAGGCGGTGATGGGTTACGACCGCGCATTCTTTGGCGAAACCCTCAATATGTTCGGCTTCTTTTTCGAAAAAGCTTATTGGGATCAATAACGGAAAGTACGCGTTAACGTGGCCTGTTTCTTTGAATTTGCGGTCAAGAACCTGCTGGATATTTTCCCACAGCGCGTACCCCCATGGTTTAATCACCATACAGCCGCGAGTCGGGGAGTTTTCGGCGAGGTCAGCGGCCTTGATGACCTGCTGATACCATTCAGGATAGTCATCAGCGCGGGTAGGTGTGATGGCTGACTGGGGGGCTTTTTTCTGTTGTTCTTTTGACTGTTGTTCTTTTGACTGTTGTTCTTTTGACATGAAACGTTGTCTCCAAAGGGGCGGGAGGCTTTGCCGCGGTATCTGCTTAAAGCCTTATTCAGCTAGGCTAAGCGTCGGATTATCAGTGTGAAACAACTGCTGGGCAAGGGTTTTCCCGGTTCCGCGGTTGATTGTCCGGTAATTTGCTTAATCATTAAGCAAATAATCTTGCTAATCTCGCTACCAGGTTTAATTTCTCTTGGAAATAAAGCTCGTTAGGACATAATGAGCGGCATGGGATCTAAAAGCTTTATTTCTGATGTCAGCCAGGCAGCTCCGCGGCTTAAGGAGCGGCTAAGCTCGGCGCGCGGTGATCAACCTGCGTCCCTTGTTATTCGTAATTCCTGCTGGCTCGATGTTTTCACCGGAGCCTGGCAAACCGGTGACATTGCTGTTTTTGATGGCGTAATCGTTGGCGTGCAAGACTCCTATGAGGGTCTGGAGACCATTGACGCAAAGGGCATGTGGCTCGTGCCGGGGTTTATTGACGCCCATGTTCACGTTGAAAGCTCCATGATGACGCCGCAGAGATTTGTCGAAGCTGTGCTTCCTCGCGGAACTACGGCGGTAATCTGGGATCCCCATGAAATCGCCAATGTAAAAGGCGTGCGCGGCATTCAGTGGGCTTTGGACACGACTGAGTCGCTGCCGATGGATTTTTTTATTATGGTGCCAAGCTGCGTACCATCCACCAGCCCCGCA
>CANILH010000087.1 GCA_947468665.1 Oligoflexales bacterium
GGCCACAATCATGTTGCTGATGTATAGGGAACGGTGAGTCAGGCCTTCATTTGTCAGCCAGGCACTCAGTGATGCCTGGGATCTTGTGGCAGTTTCGACGAGTTTGTTAAAAACCGCGGCGACTCTGGTTCCACGTTGTCCCTCAGGAGCAATAGACGACAGGTCTGCCTGGTCTTTCAGGTAAATTAAGACTGTGGGCAGCGTGTCCGCGTTGACGGACGTTTTATATTGTTTGAGCAGCCATGGTGACGCTTTTGATCTAAAGGCAGGTTGACTGCCAAATGCCGGAAGCGACATAGCAAAAATCGCGGAAGTTAAAATAAGTCTCATAATTGGTCTCCGGTGCAGCTGGTTATTTGATTTTAGAGTAGCGGTGGCATACGAGGCTGGGGTCATCCATATCATCCGTTAGTGATATCAGGAGCTCCGCGTCATGGGGCGGAAGCGGGCAGAGGGTGCGGTATTTAGGGCAAGGGCTCTTCCACTCCAGTTTATTGAAAAGTGGTCTGATTCCTCCATCTGGATCCTCTGACATGATTACCGTGAAGATGGCTTCGACTTTTTTGCGCAAGTTGGATTCGCGCTTATTAGCGTCCGACTTTTGCTTTTTTGCGGTTTCAAGTTGGGACTGACTTGTGAGTAATTGCTCGTGATAGAGCTTGATCTGGGACGCAATGACATCGCGTTCGTTTAAGAGATCCGGGGAGTAGTCGTTAGCGGCGATTTTTTTCTTGAGGGCCTTCATTTTTAGCTCGAACGAATCCTCCAGAATCCGTGCTTTTTTGCTGAAGTTCTCAGCCAGAGTCACCCCGTCGTCAGCCATGTGCATATCCGCCAAAACTGTTGCGAATGTGCCGCTGACAGCACGGCGGCATTTTTCACGGAAATTGATGGTTTCATCGCCCTCAGCCAGGGCCGAGACAGCTATTATTGATGAAAAAATAATCAGAAAGCTGTGAAAGCTTCGTCGCATCTTGAATTCTCCTTGGAGGACACAAGGGAGTCTATTAGATTCCTATGGCTATTTCGAGTAAAAAACATCACGGATGACCGCCGGGTATCCCTGATTGACGAGAGGTGCTTAATGTCGGGAATTGTTCAAAAAAAAGAAAATTATTTCACTGATAATGCGGACATTGATTTCCACTTTGAGAAGAAGGTGGACTGGGACATTCTTTTTGACCTCGCTGTTCCCGCGGACCTGGAGTCTCTAGGTGTCAGCAGTGCCGAGGAATACAAAAAACTATTCAAAGACCTGCTTGAGCAATTAGGTGAGGTTATAGGTACGGCGATTGCAGCCAATCAGTCGAAAGTCGCCAAACAGGATCTCCATCTGAAGAATGGGGAGGTCGAGTACCCCGCGGCAATTTCCGAGAATTTAAATCTTCTCAAAGAACTCGGAATTTCAGCACTTGGTATCTCAAGTAAGTATGACGGTCTCCCGAGCCCCGGCGCCGCGGAAATGCCCCTTGTTGAGATGTTGAACAGAACCTGTCCGTCAACCTATCTCAATATAACCTGGTACGCACCCATAGCCCGTGTCATTGATGAATTCGGGTCTGAAGATCAGAAAAAGCGCGTCATTCCGCGCATTGCGTCCGGCGAGTGGAGCGGTAACATGGCGTTGACAGAGCCTGACGCGGGCTCTGATCTTGGCGCGATTCGCACATATGGTGAAAAACAGGCTGACGGCACATGGAGACTTTATGGCTCCAAAAGATTTATCTCTAATGGTTGCGGTCAAGTCTCATTGGTTCTGGCGAAGGGAGCGAAAGGCGCTCAGGGACTTCGTAATCTCAATCTGTACCTTTGTTTTCGTAAAGATGAGAATGGCAGGTCCAACTACGAGGTCACCAAAATCGAGGAGAAACCCGGACTTCATGGCTCTCCTACCTGCGAGCTTAAATATGACGGATCTGTGGCCGAGTTGATCGGCGAGGATGGACAAGGTTTTCAATATATGCTGCACCTGATGAACGAGGCCCGCGTCGGTGTCGCGTTTCAGGGAGTTGGCATTATGGAAGCCGTGCTTCGCCTCGCGAGAAGCTATACATCTCAGCGCCATGCATGGGGCAGACCCATCGCCGAGCATGAATTGCTCGCCGAGCGCCTGCTGGATCTTGAGGTCTCGACAATGGCTACGCGCTCGCTTTGTTATCAGGCGTCGAACGCGCTCGCCATATATCAGGCCGCTTGCCGTAAGCTTCGCGACGACAAAAATCTAACGCCAGAGCTGAAAGAAAACGTTAAGGAGCTTAAGAAAAAATACGAGCGCCGTCTCCGCAAGTGGACACCGCTCGTGAAGTTTTACGCGGCCGAGCAGGCGGTCAATAATGCCCGTCAGTGTCTGCAGATGCACGGCGGTTATGGTTTTACCTGTGAATATCAACCAGAATGGTGGCTTCGTGAGAGCCTGATTCTTCCAGTTTACGAGGGAACAAGCCAGATTCAGTCGCTGATGTGCCTCAAAGACACCTTGAAAGACGTCATGCGTCGCCCACGGGCCTTTATTGAGAGCGCGCTCGGCGCCACACTTGCTAACCTCGCAACCAGAGATCCTCTGCGGCGGAAACTCGCGAAACTTAAGTATGAGCTCAACGCGTCGCTTGTCAGCCTAATTATCCAGCTGGTCAGGGTGAATATGCGTACCAATATGAGTGAGCTAAGCGCGCGAAATATTCCGAAGATGATCAGGATCATCACCAAGGAAATCGTCAAATTCGATAATTTCCGTCCGGCACTGTTTCATGCGGAGCGCGTCACCGAGATGAAGGCCGTCATCTGTATGGCAGAGAGCCTGATCGCTGACGCCAAAATTGATTCTTCAAGAACGTGGGTCGCCGAGCGCTGGCTTAATAAGGCATTGCCACGATTCCAAATGCTGCGGGCTGAGGTTGAGATGCAGGAGCCGGTACTGGCGCACCGCATGGCGGAAATTCCTGTTATGAACATGGCCGCGCAGATGAGTGGCAGCGCGAACTAAGATCTTCGAGATTCTGAACACGCATTATGCAGCGTTCTTTGGGAAGCGGCTGGCGTTGCGCATGACAAAGTCGCGATAGTTTTTTTCAGCTTGTACGGTCGCATAACATTAGCATCACGGCTTGCTGCCTCAGCGTAGTCATGTGCCTCGGTGAGATCCGCATCGACAAAGGGTGCTTTTTTGAGCCCATAGCGATTACGTGCAAATCGGCAGGGAGTTTTTGAAGCGCTCGGCATCGGTGGGTACTTCGGATCCAACCAATCAAAGCGTCAAATGTAGAGCCCGTTATTTGGGCGCTACCTTCGACGAGAATGTAAGGACTAATTTGAGTGCAGTTTACTGCAAGTGGCCATTAGAACTGACATTCACTTCTTTGTACGACATAAATTCACAATCGAGGGACCGTGACGTTTTGAACGCGTCCCGCGGTTGACTCCGGCGGGCATGAATAATCAGACAACGGAAGCGAGTGGCATAATTGTTATTTGTATCGATGTCGGTCAAGATGTGCCATAGAAAGACCATCTCATGTTCCTGTAAATTATGTTAACCCCCTTTTGCTATTTTACAGGAACCTAAGAGTGGTCGTGGCTTGTGTTTCCTTTTTTGACCGTGTTCCTGTCCGACCAGTGCAGCAAAAAATCTACGACTTCGCTCTAAAATACGGCGCTACATTGATGCTTGTCGCATGCAGCGACTAAATAACAGGCGCTACCTGCGACAGTTTTCTAGCGTCCGCGTAAGTGGCCGCGTAATTTCTTTGGAGTCAGTCGCCATGCTTTGGGCGGCGAGGTTTGCCGTCATGGTTTTTTGATGCCTTTTTGGGTTGGGGCCGTCTTATTTGTCCAAAAATAAGGCGTTACATTTATGACGAATGTAGCGACTAAATAACAGGCGCTACCTGCGACAGTTTTCTGATAGCTCGGGATGAAAGCATAGGATCATGCAAGTTAAATGTCCGCGGACAGAAGATTTGAATATATTCTAGGGAGAGGTGAGCATCGCTAAATTGGATAAAACTTATCATTGCGGGGTAAGTCCGCACGATGATCAGCCCTGGTACCGCGGCGGCCAGCCTGGAGTCTGCACCTTACTGGCTGATGCAATGGAGACGAGCAGTCGAGCTACATTGTATATAACTACTGCCATAAATCCACGAACTGTCTGTTTTCACATTATATCTACCATGCCTCTTTCCTCACGATTTGGCTAAATTTAGTTGAATCAATCCAGCCAAATGTTAATATAAACGAGAGATTTGGCTGATTTGAAATTATTTTAATTATTCATCCAGGGTTGAAAACTCTAGACAGAGGCAGTGTTCATGAAAATTTCCGCACGGCAATCTGAAATGGAGACTTTAAATGCAGCTCTTATGTCAGACAAACCAGAGTTCCTGGCCGTCTATGGGCGCCGGCGTGTGGGTAAGACGTTTTTAATCCGCGAGTTTTTTCGTCAGGAGCCCGATATATTTTATTTAGAATCTACAGGCCAAAAAAACGCAACCATGCGCAAGCAAATTGATCATTTTTGCTATCAAATAGAAACAGCATTCAGCCTTAAACTGCCCATACAAAGGCCCGCAACTTGGTCTAAGTTATTTAGGTTCGTTAATGAACTACTCAAAAACAGATCTGAGAAACATTTAGTTTTGTTTTTTGACGAGCTACCTTGGCTTGCCGGTCCCCGATCGGGATTCATCCAGGCTCTGGAACATTGTTGGAATCAGTGGTGGTCGAGTGACGCCCGGATAAAACTCATTATCTGCGGGTCTGCCGCGTCGTCATGATCATATTATAAGCGCTCAAGGCGGATTGCATAACAGGCTAACCAGGCAAATTTTGTTAAGACCATTTAGTTTTAATGAGGTCAAAGAATATCTTACTAAACAAAAGATTCGTCTTGCTGATAAGGAAATA
>CANILH010000088.1 GCA_947468665.1 Oligoflexales bacterium
CCCGATACCTGGCTACTTTTACAACCAAGCCCACGCCAGATCTGTCTGACTTGACCGAGACATTTGAACGTCTTGTCCGCATCGCCACTAAATCAAGCGAGGCCAATCAGGCCGAACTCTCGACTTTCCTCTCGTCAATAGCAGCGATGGACCAGCCATCATCCGTGTCCGAAGAACTGCGGTATTTAACCGCCGTCGCGGGCTCAAATTTAGGCAAAAAAGGAATTGCGATCAGCTGGCTCAGTGACGTGGACGGACGGGCAGACGCTCCCGAGACAAGGGCCAGGGCAAAATATTTCAGGGCACTGATCGCCATAAATGGCAAAGAATGGGAAGAGGCATCCAATCAGCTCGAAGCGATTCTTCAACTTGACGGCTTAAGCTCCAAGACAAAGGACAACGCTAGACTTTCACTTGGTCGCGTATTTATAAAACAAAAAAAACCCCAGCTCGCTCTTTCCGCCTACTCACAGATTCCGGAATCATCCGAAGCATTCTGCGACGCGAGCTTCGAAAAAACATTCCTGCTTATTCGGCAGGGCCAGGATGACGAAGCTAGAGCAATGGCTCACCAATGGCTGGCCAAGTTCCCGGATCACGAGGACGCCACTCAACTGCGTATCCTTTCCTCCTGGCTTGACCTAAGAGCTGGGGATCTGGAGGCCGCAAAAGCCAATATCGCTGGAAACACAGAAAAACTCGGCGCGATTCAGGCGTCACTCGCGCGCGATTACCAAATTACCACGCTACGCCATGACGATGCCGTCCGCCTGTCCAACCTGACGAGGGGTCAGGTCACGCCTTCCCCGGAATTGGAAGAAATTCTGGCGATGTTCAGGCAGGTCATGGAGCTAAATCAGCGCCTTGCTGAGGTAGACGGAGCTGAGAGATCAATCGTATATGCGGTCGCCAAAGGAGACCTCAGGCAATTTAAACCTGCCCTTGCGAACCGCATGGAGCAATATGACCGCCTTGCTGACGATGTGCTTTCCAATGGATCAAAGCTAATTTTTGTCGAACGTCAGCGTTTGAGCGCCACCTTAACTGAAGTCGACAAACAAAAACTGGCCGCGAGCGAGAAAAGACGTCTCGCGCTTTTTGACAAGAGATCTCAGCTCGCGAGGCAGGCGAAGCGCTGGGCCACTTGGGCCGCTCCAGCCGAGCAGCTAGTCAAACTAGCCAGGGAATGGGAAAAACTTACCCGCGTTGAGGCCGCTATGACATCGACTGTCTCTGCGGTGACACCCAATAGCAAAAAATCGACGGTCGACACGGCAGAGATGTCCGCCAAAATAAGCGGGGTAAGACAAGACATGATGAAAGCCCTGAGTGAGATCCGCCAAATCCAGGCCTCAAGCATCGTTGAGCAGAGCCAGATTGATGACATCCTCTTTATTGTTCAGCAATACGCGTCGGCGATCCATGAGGAGTCTCAGATTATAGCGGCATACGAACCTACAACCGGAAGGATGCTGGACAGTCTTGACGACGCGGACAGCCGCCGGGTCTGGGATCTTTGGCGCGATGTTATTGGAACTCTTCATGCCAACATCAAAAAACTGAAAAACGACGCCGGTTCTGATCTCGCCGGTATTTTTGAGCACCTCGCAAAGACCGACAAAGTACGGGAGGCACTGACTAAGGACGTTGACAGTTTGCGGAGCATCCTCGAGACGTACGGAGGCGAGAGTCTCGCCGGAATCGTAGCTCATTATGATAATGCTGTCAGCCAACGCCTGGCGAGACAGTACAAGTGGGCCGGAGATCTTGAGTACCTCCACTACGCAAAAGCCCGAGGCGAGAATGAGGCATCGGCCAAAAAGCAAGCGCTTGAGGTTCAAATTTTGAGCGACAACTTAAGAGACATCGAACAAGGAGGGGCAACACAATGGCCTCGTTAAAGAGTTCTATAGTTATATTCTCACTTCTGGGGTCAGCGACGTTGCCCGCCATCAGTGTATTGGCCGCAGAAGTTGACGCGTTTGACCACGCTGAGATACCCGATCCAGACGCACTTCGCGCATATCAGAGATTTTGGGACGCCTTTCAGGACTATGAGCAGCAAAAAAAACAGGCCTCTGTGGAAGAATACCAGAGAGCACGCGATGGCCTTGAGAGTATCTACGCAGGCAAAGAAAAATCTGCCATTGAGAAGCGAGTCGCGATCTTAGATGAGGCGATTAAACGCTATAATGTCAATCTCGAGAAAACGCCCAACGCCACTAACCGCCCGTATGTGTTGCTTACTCTTGCGCAAATGCACGCCGAACTCGCTTCACTGCAAAAATCCGCGGGAAATGACTCAGCGAAGACAACTAGGCAGTCGGCCCTTAACATACTGAAGGCACTCGAGGAGAACCACAAAGACTTTACTTACAATACCGACGCACTATACCTTCGCGCGACACTTCTTGAAGCAAATGGTGAACCCCGAACCGCCGTCGAAATCTGGCGTAAACTGGCATCTACCGGCAACGACCGCTTCACTCTTCACGGCAACATCGCGTCTGGTGATTATGAATTCGAGAGCGCGAGCCCCGACAAAGCTATCAAGTATTACGAACGCGCCCGCGAGGTCCTGGCCGCACTTGACGACGGCGACAAAGGTCTCGATGAGCTCCGTATTTATTACCGCCTGGCCTGGGCAAATTTCAAAGCAGGTAGGCATGCCGAGGCCATCAGCGCGGCCAGACATGTTATTGCTCCGGGAGTCCTTTCTAAATCTGTGCGCCAAAAAGAGCGTATCGCACACGATATCGCTGAGCTAACAGGCTATGCGCTTTACGAAAATGATAGCGACACCAAAACCCAGGATGTCATTACATCGAAAGACTACCAGGTATTCGGGGCTGCTATAGCGCTCGTGGTGATAGAACAGTATATTACTGCGAATCTACCGTCGAAGGCCGCAGCTGTTGGCGAACTGGCGGCAACTAGATTCCCGCTCGCCAGAGAATATCCGGACATTTTAAGATCCAAAGCGAAAGCCGAGGACCTTCTTGGAAAGAAAGGAAGCCGCCTTGAGACCCTCGAAAAACTCAGCATGCTTCTCCCACGCCAATCACTTTGGCGTAATCGTCACCAGGACGAGAACGACGTTGTCAGATATATGGAGGGTCTCGCCAAAAGTGCGGCAGAGTCGGTCGCGGCCACATACTATGAAGACGGCCTGGCATCGGGAAACCCCAAAAAATTCAACATGGCGGCAACCCATTACTCGATTTTACTTGATGAGCAGCTAAACTCGGATGCCGCGCCGGGGCTTCGCCTTAAAATCGCCAATTGCCAGTTCTTCGCAGGCAACCTGACAGAGGCGAATAAACGCTATGCGGAGTTGATCACCACCCTAAAAACACCCGAAGATATATTGACGACAGCACATTTCCAAAGAGTTCTGACCCTGGAGAAAATCTGGCGGGGAAACTATGAGGCGGCGGTTCAACGCCGACTTGACCCGATGACAGACGGGTTAACCCTGAACGCTCTCGCGCACCTGGCGGAAGCCGTTGATGAACACGCCAATAAATTCCCCGGTCAGTCGCGCTCTGTTGACCTGCTATTGGTTGCCGCGAGCGCGAACCGTGACCACAACAGACTTGAGGAGGCAAGCCGCTTCTGGCAAAGGGCCCTCCTCTCCAGTCCTTCTGCAGGACAAAGGGCGATTTCAATTCGGGGACTTGTTTTTGTTAAGCTTCGCGCAGGTAAGCCAGCTGATGTGATTGAAAGCGTATCAAAATTCATACAGCTTGAGAAAGCCGATGCTCTAAGTCAAAACTTACAAACTGAGCTCCTCGGCGTTCTTACGTCTGCTTCCATCGAGGAGGCCAATAAACTTTCCAAAGCCGGCGCCGCTGATGAGGCCGGAAAGTTACTTCTAAAGACCTCCGCTGACTTCAAAAATATTCCCAACCGGGAGCAGTTGTGGCGAGATGGCGCCTACTTCGTCGCGATTTCGGGCAACTGGAACACCGCTCAACTCAGCGCTGAAAATTATTTGAAAGAAGGAAACAAAAAATACGCAGGGGACATGACCTATCTGCTCGCGCGGTCCAACGAGTACCAACTCCGCTTCAATGAATCGGTCAACCAGTATCTCTCCCTTGGCGAGCACCATCCGAATCACCCGCGTTCACTTGCATCTCTAGAACGGGCGGAAAAGCTGGCGGTCGCTGAAGAAAATTTCACCGGGGCCGCGAAAGCCGCCAGGATCCGTGCAGAACGCGGTAAAAATGACCGAGATAAGCTCGCTGGATACGATGCCGCGATATCATATATGCTTCTCGGGGGCCTGAACGCCAACGCCATGGCGATGGCAGAACAGCGAAAATCCGCATCCAAAACAACGACGGAAAAACTTGAGGCTGAGTTAGGGATAGCCAATGTTCGTTATCAAACCGGTGATAAGCAGAGTGCCGTCGATGACCTCGATACAATAGCAAAACAAATCGAGCGCGCTAAATTCACTCTGGGCGATTCTTACAGGAGACTGGCAGCCGACGCGAATTTCAGGCTTGGGGAGCATGCATACGCGATTTTCCGCGAAAAGCGCATAGACGACTCCAAAGGTGACACCGCCTCTCAGGTCGACAGCAAAAGCAAGGTGTTTGCCGAGCTCGTTACCCGCATGGATAAAGTCGCAAGCCTCGACCAG
>CANILH010000089.1 GCA_947468665.1 Oligoflexales bacterium
ATTCTGAGTCTCGCCTGCTTTGAGCACATTGAGACAGTGGATCTGATTGGGATATTAAAAGAACTTGCGGCTGTCGCCACAGACGACGCCCTGCTCATCGGAACGGTGCCCACGCCCGCGGGAAAACCGGTCCTTGAGTTTCTGAGCTACCGCCTGGGTCTCATTGACCGTACACAAATTGAGGACCACAAGGTCTACTACAATCAAGACACGCTACGCTCCGCCATCAAGGGTACCGGCTGGGAAATGACTGATTACCGGAAATTTCAGTTGGGATGGAATAGTTTTTTTGTTTTCAGGAAGTCGCCGAAATAGCGGGGATCGGGCGTTGATTATGCCGATTTCACCAAGCTAGTCATTCAAAACCACCTTAATCACACGCGAAAATTACCCGAAACATCCTCAGCTCTGTCCTGCCCGAAGGCAGGCATGGAACTTATGGGAGGTAGATCGTGACAAGCACTTCAGCGAAAAACGACGAATCAAACAACACGCCCGAAATTGGCGTGAAATTATTCAAGGAATCTGTCGTCATTATGGACGACAACACATGGCTCTGGGGATTGGTTGAACGAACCCTGAACTCAATGAATACAAGCTTCGTTAAGTTCGCGTCAAGCATGACGATTCGTCAGAGTTGGAACCGGTTTCATGACACACCTTTTATGGTCATTCACTGGGAAAGCAAGTTCCGTGGTGGTGGTGCCCTAATCGAGGAAATTCTCGAGATCGACCAGCGCTACGACGCCGCTAATAAACTGATCGTCATCACCACCAATCCCATTCACGAGGACGTTGTTTATTTCAGCGAACTTGGCATTAAACGCGTCATCCGGGCCCGCCCACGGGATAAGGAGATGCTGGTCTCTGCTGATGAGCTGTCGCATCACATCCAGGATATTCTTAATCCACCCGCCAAAAGCTCCATTGAGGGACTTTGGCGTAAGATCATAGTCGCTCTCGATAAGCTTCCTGAGAACCCTCCAGAGGCACTTTTGAGCAGGATCGAGGACAATATCTCGAAGCTCAGGAACTCCGCAAAGCCGCCGTCAGCCCGGGACCTTGAGGCCATGGCATGCGTCAATATCAAAAGAAAGCAATATCCGACGGCGATCAGGCTGCTTAACGACGCCATTCAGGCCAACCCCAATTACTTCCGTGCCTGGAATACGCTGATTGACGTCAAGCGGCAAATGGGAGAGCACGCGGAGACATACGCCCTGCTCCAAAAAATGCAGATGCACAACCGCGGATCAGTCCGCAGACTTGTTGCCATGGGCGAGGAGCAGATCGCCCTGAAAGACCTGCTGAAAGCCGAGCATTGTTTTAAAAGCGCGCTGGACAAAGACGCCTGGTGCGCGAAGGCGCTTAACGGACTGGCTGAGGTAAAATTCGAGCAGGATGAGCTCGATGAGGCCAGGTCGCTTCTCGCTAAGTCAGCGATCGCTTACCGGGTGGCGTCGAAGTTGAACTTGTTGGGAGTTGGTCTCGTTCGGAACGGTGACTTTGAGAAGGCGCTGGAGCATTACAGCAAAGCGCAATATGTACTGCCGCAACAGGAAAAGGGACCCCAGCTGCTGTACAATATCGCGCTTTGCTATGCTAAATGGGGACGCTTACCGATGGCAGACGAGTTCCTAAAGCTGGCGCTGATCAAAGAACCAAACTACAAGAAGGCAAGCCGCCTGCTTGAGCTGATTCGCGCCAAATCTGGTCACCCGTCCGACTCCTTGCCGGACGCCGCCTGATATCAACCTTTAACCTTCGTTTCGTCAGTTTGGTACATGCGAGGAAGGCCACGCGCCTCACGAATCAGGAACGCCTGCTGGTTACGCAGGTAACGAACAACGTTCTGATTGTTCGGATTCATGCGCAGCTTATCGACCTCATTTTGAATGTCATTGATACGCTCAATGTCATTTGTCTTTTGATAGATCTGGTCGAGGATACCGTTAAATTGGGTTTTTTCTTCCTCACTGAGTCCAGTCGTGTTTGCGTAGCGATGAAACTTACTGACAGACATCGGCTCAGTATCGACCACGACCGTCCCATCGGGATGCTTCTCGATAACCACACCTGGCTCTGTGTAATTGCCGGCGCGGGCTACTACGTCACCAATATTCACGCTTTTAACCGGTCCCATTGTTTTCCCCTTTTATCTAGTGTATTTCCTGTTACTCAAACCCATATCGCCTCGCCTCGCGGCGGAATGCGCGCCCTAAATCTCTGCCCGTTATCTCAGCGAACCTTGAATTCCTCGCTGTTGAAGAATCTCGGTTTCACGCCTTTCACGTTCATGATGTGCCTGGCCTCACCGTCCAGATATTGCACCAGCTTAAAATTCCTTGGATCAGTATTTAATTCATCAATTTTATTCTGCAGCATTTCGACCCGCTCATCGTTATTTTTGTTGGCCGTGACCTCGTCCATGATCGAGTTAAACTGGTCCCTTGTCTCTGGAGCGATACCATTGATCAACCCATGCCGTGTACTTACCTGAAATGCTTTAAAGTCCTTGTCGCACTTGACCGTGCCCTTGAGCTCATCGCGTCCAACAACTGTCGCGGGCGAGGCTGGCTGCGTGAATATGGTATCCCCCACTCTGTAGCTCATGCGTCCCCCTTTTTAAGTCCTAATGACCCCGGTCCTATAGATAATCGTAACCCAACCCCAATCAAGACGCAAACCTTCGATATCATAAAGATTTTGCCTACTATCATAGGCATTTTTTGCCTGTTTTCAGACCTCGCACTCGACCCCTCGAAAAAATAGTAAAGATTTCAGCTATTATTCCGATCAGTACCTTATAAGGCCTGATAGTCAGGGTTTGGAGTAGTTTTACCAACAGGAGGCGTGCCGCATGCGGTACTGACAGCCATGAGCATTATTCAACTAGAATTATTTAAACAAAGTAAGCAGCGCCAATATATGAAGCGCTATCGAAACCGGCTTGATCACTTTATCAAAGTTCGGGTGCCCCTGGGATCCGGAGAAAACATCCTGCGGATGGCTGAGGAGCATGTAACCCTGTCATCCCGCCCTGACCTCGTATGGGACTATGTTGAAATGCGGGACGTTATGCTGGATCTCGTTGCCACACATATCGCGACGGAGATCTTTGATGAGCTCCAGAAACAGTTCTGGTTTGACGATACATATATAAAGAAAGACATGGTCGCGGAACGCTGCCTGTCGTTTATGATCCTTGGTCCAGCCGCCGCTCTAGCGGAATAAAAAAAGCCCCCCCTGAGGGAGCTTTTTTAGTTTGGACTCATCCTTTAGTCTGGGGTCCTTTAGTCTGGGATCCTATTGCCGGCAAATTGACTCTCAATCCTGGCCAACAGCATTCTGAACAGGACGATCACTCTCGATGTTACCATCGGCGATCTCACGGAGAGCGGTAACGCCTTCCTTATTCTTGGTTCTGACGCTTGGAACCTGACCAGCCATTAACTGGCGGGCACGGTCAGCGGCAACAGTGACCAGGGCAAAACGATTTTCCATAAACTCAAGGCAATCTTCAATCGATACGCGTGCCATGGGGGCTCCTTGGACAGGGTCTACAAACGAATGGATATTATTAGGTTAAGGAGCTAGGCTCAGTCAATGCCTATTTTGACGGCAAGCGGTTATTTTGAGATTTAGTGTCATGAAACGACCACATAACAGGACTTGAGGCAGCCTTTGCGCCTAACCCGATTTTATATTTGGGCTATTTGCCTGCTTACGCCCCTCGGGATGCTACTTACCGGGTGCCGGGACTCATTACGCCACAAAGTTCATCCCTCGGATCCTGAAATTCCCCGGCAGATCATCGCGGCGTCTGACGTCGAGTCTTACGCCCTCAGTGACCCAGCGTGCCAGTCAAATGTCGACGCGGGCATCCCCCTTGAATCCGCCACCCTAGATCTTTGGAACGACGGGGCCCTTGCGCCTGTCATGAGGGATCTTGCCCCGCTCGCGATTCATTCCGCTCCTCTGGGAGGACCGGTCGCCACACGGGCCATGATAGGCTCTGTATTCAGTAGAGATTGTGACTCAGATGCCGCAGGTCCACCTGACTGCCTCGACAAGCACCATCAGAGCAGCGGGTTTTCGTTGAAAACCGAGGGCACTCCCCTTAAAATTTGCCACCCAAGCCTAACCCCTCCGAAAAACTCCCTTGAGCAGATCGCCCTGACCACAATCGAGGCAGTGGAGAGCGCCGCCCTGACGTTGCGGGCGAATATGCCAGCGGGGACTGTCATTGAGCCGGTCACCATTCTCGTCATGCCCCGTTTCCAGTCCCTCTGGTTGCCCTGGACGCACAATGGGGCAAACGCCGGTTACGAAATGCTCATCGCGGACAACCTCGCCTACTTTCCGGCGACTGCGGCGACGCCACCGTATATCGCCGTATTCCCGAAGCAGAAGCGCGATAAGGAA
>CANILH010000090.1 GCA_947468665.1 Oligoflexales bacterium
GAGATAATAAAATAAAAATTTGATATTTCTTCACCATTAAGATGCCCTCTGCGTCGGAATTAATGCTGAAATATTTTAGCATGCCGATGGTAAATTTAACAACTCAACTGGATGGTTTAGGGTTTGATTTGATTTTGGCGATTTTATTGCGCAATTTGCCCCAGGGATTAAGCTTAAGAACCTACTTGTCAAATGTAACGCCTTTTATTTAGTCGCTACATTCGACATGAATGTAGCGACCTGGTTTTGAGCAATTAATACTGGGTCGGGATATGTGAGGATTTACAAGTTTTAAGACATTGCATATCCGCCTAGACTTTGAAAAGGAAACAGTCTTATGACTTGATCAATTTATCGTCCCATAATTCTTTGAGAAAATCAGCAACGCTTAAAATCTCGATGCCGTCCTTTGTCAGGCGGGAGATGCGCTCACGACTGACAATGATCCGACGCGCGACTTCTGGGTAGTCCTCTTTGAGTTCCCTGAGTCCCTTCATGTGGTCCGCTGTGATGCGATCACTGGATTTGGCTTCAATGGCGCAGTTCATGTGACCGACAATAAAATCCACCTCGACCCCAGTTGTCAGTTGCCAATAAGTCAGCTGTTCGGAGCGTTGCCGATATTCAATCCAGGCACGAAGCTCGTGATGGATAAAGTTCTCAAACGCAACGCCAAAGGCTGATGACCCTGCTGCCATTTGTCCGCGTTGAGCCAAATGATTCACGACTCCGACATCCGCAAAGTAGAACTTTGGACTGAGCGTCTGCCGCCTTTTGGGCCGAATAGCGTATGCCGGTAAGAAGTGCCCCAGCAGGGTGTCTGACAAGATCTCAAAATAGGATTTAACGGTGGGCGCTGATACGCCGCAATCGCGGGCAATGGTTTCATAGGAAATTAATTGAGTATCCCCCAATGCCGCGATTTCCAGGAATCGACTGAATGGAGCGAGTTTTCGGACAAGTCCCTCAGCGAAGACTTCCTCTTTCAAGTAGTCGGCACAATATGATTTCAAGAGGAGCACATGCTCATCTGAATCATAAATGCTTGGCGTGTAGCCGTGATTTAAAATTCGCTTTAGATCGAATTTTTCACCTAACTCCCGGGACACAAGCCCAAACATCTCAAAACGAAGGGCTCGACCGCCAAGTAGATTCGCGTGGTTTGCCTTGATCTTTCTAGCGCTCGAACCGCACATTATGAAAATCATCTTATGCTCCTCGATGAGATACTGAATCTCGTCGAGGAGCTGCGGTACCTTCTGAATCTCGTCAATAATGACGCATTGCCAGTTGTTCTGCAGCGCTCTTTCGCGCAGGAGCTCAGGCCGGGCCTGGTATGCGGTAAATTCATCACTTTTTAATAAGTTAATTTGCGGCAGCTTAGAGTAAAGCTTGCGCAGGATTGAGGTTTTGCCGACCTGCCGTGGTCCCCACAGAAAGAGCGTTCGTTTGGGGGCTTTTGGGAGCTTAATCACCCGATTATACAAGGGAAACATCCCCTTTCGATTTTCATGAAAATCCAAAGTACATATTTAGCATACTCGTTTCATATTAAAAAATCCAATGTTTCATATATCCTTCGAAATTATTTGGTGCAGGGATTTACACGGCGCCTCAATGGCCTGGGCGTCGCTACTGAGCCGACATGATCCTCCATTTTTCTAAATTTTTGCAAATTTGTCCGGAGCATTAGTGAGGTTTTCACTAATCCGTCGAAGGTAACGCCTTTTATTTAGTCGCTACATTCGACATGAATGTAGCGACCTGTTTTTGAACAATTGAAACTGGCCAATCCTGACGCCGCGATGCAGTCATCGACAATCAATTCATCTAGCGTTTTTGTTAATCCTTGTTGAAAATTTAATCATGAGAATGGCCAGAGTTTTAGCGGGTTTGCCAAACTCCCATGACTGCGATATGGTCAAAATCCAAACAGCCAAGGGGTTTACCATGATTTCTGTGGGTGAGGCGAGGGGGTTGATTGACTCCAGCGTCCAGGTGATGGCCACAAAAAAAATCAACATCTCAACCCTGATGACAAATGGTATCCCGGGAGATCATGATCACGTTTTGGCGGAGCCAATTATCGCCGATCGCCCGCTCCCGCCCATGGACCGCGTGACGATGGATGGCATCGCGATTTTGTACTCGGCGTACGAGAACGGACAGAGGCGTTTTAAGATCACGGGTTGTCAACGTGCCGGTGAGCCGGCTCTGACTCTCAAAAATGGTGGGCAAGAGTGCGTTGAGGTTATGACCGGCTCGATTTTGCCAACAGGCTGTAACGCGGTGCTCCGGTACGAGGATCTGGATATTAAAGACTCCGTCGCGACGATTAAAGACGGCACTCCCGTAGAACAATATATGTATGTTCACCGCAAGGGATCTGATTCCGCTGCCGGTGATGTCTTGATCAAAGCTGGAACCAGACTTGGTCCCGCTGAGTGGGCTGTCGCCGCCTCAGTCGGCCAGGAGAATATTACCGTAGTCGGGAAGCCACGTGTAGCCCTTGTTGCGACCGGCGATGAGATTTTGCCGGTTGAGGCCATGCCGCGGGACTTTGAGATCCGCGGCTCGAATCTTTACGCTTTGGCCGCCGCCATGGGTCAGCGGGGGTTCCCGGTGTCGTCCACCACCCATCTGCGGGACGATCTGACGCAAATGCATGACAAATTGTCAGGATTGCTAAATAGCCATGACGTGATCATTACCACAGGCGGTGTTTCCAAAGGTAAATTCGATCATTTGCCTGAGGTGTTAACGGATCTGCGGGTTACGAAAATATTTCACGAGGTCTCCCAGCGCCCGGGCAAACCATTTTGGTTTGGCGTCGGCGAGCGCGGACAGCTGGTGTTCGGCCTACCGGGTAATCCTGTGTCAGTTTTGGTAGGGTTTTATGCTCATGTCTTGCCCGCGCTGATCAAAATGTCCGGTGGAACGTATCAAAAGCGTCTGGCGCGACTCGCCGCGCCAGTGACGTTTAAGCCGGAATTAACCCTATTTCAACCCGTGACGGTCTCAATGGGTGATGATGGTGTGATGTGTGCTCTTCCGAAATCACATAACACGTCAGGTGACTACGTCCGTCTCAGTGGAACAGACGGAGTGATCGAGCTGCCGGCCACAAGACAGTCATTCGCTGAGGGTGAGCTGTTTCCATTTCATAGTTGGAGCCTGAACTGATGCTGCCTATCGGTCAAAAAACGTTGACGGATCAGATAGGGCGGAGAATCCGTAAATTACGTATATCCGTCGCCGATGCCTGTAATTTCCGGTGCCACTATTGCATGCCGGAGAACTCAACATTTATGTCTCACGACCGGCTGGTGGGGCCTGACGAGATCATTCGAATTACCAGTCATCTAGTGACTCGTGGAGTTGAGCAGATCCGCGTCACTGGTGGCGAACCGACCATGCGGCGGGAGTTTCGCGAGATTATGGAAGGGATTTCAAGGCTTGAGGTCAAAAAACTTGGCCTGACCACCAATGGCCTTCTTCTCAAAAAACATCTGCCGTTTCTGCGGGACATAGGCTGTCATCATATCAATATCAGTTGCGACAGCCTGATCCCTGATAAATTCAACCGGATCACGAGGCGTCAGTCGTTTGAGCCAGTCATGGATTCGATATTCGCAGCCCGGGAGATGAATTTCCCGTTGAAGATCAATGTGGTTCTGATGCGTGGCGTCAATGACGATGAGATAATTGATTTTGTTGAGTTCGCGGAAAAGCACGACATCCCGGTGCGTTTTTTGGAGTTGATGCGGATTGGACAGGCGTGTAGCGATCAGCGCCAAGAGTACATGCCGGCTCAGGATGCCATCGATCTGATCAAGTTCCGGCGGGAACTTCGTCCCGTCACAAGTGAGAATGACTCGACGTCATTTAATTTTCTGACAGAAAAAAATGGCCAGATCGGGTTCATAGCCTCGGAGTCCCGGCCATTTTGCGGCACATGTTCCCGCTGGCGTCTGTCTGCCGATGGTTTTTTGCGAGCCTGCCTGATGTCGGACGCCGGTGTGTCCCTTAAAGGTCTCAGCCCATCCGAATATGACGGCGTGTTTGAGCGTGTGCTGCCAATGAAGCCCACAGGACGACTGACGGAGATTCGTCAGAATATGAATGAGATCGGAGGATAAGTATGCTGACTCATGTTGATCAGAATAATCAGCCAACCATGGTGAACGTCAGCGATAAGACTCTATCGTATCGTGAGGCGTGCGCGAGAGTGGAGGTTGTTCTGCCGCC
>CANILH010000091.1 GCA_947468665.1 Oligoflexales bacterium
TAACCTGATCTCAAAACTTACAAACCTTTTCAAAAGCAAACAGCTCAAGGCTGCTGGCCAACAATACCTGATAGTGCGAGGGACGGGAACATACCATTTTTGTGCCTAAAATCAAGGCAGATTACTCCGTGCTGAGGACGTCATCCTGACCGAAGGGAAGGACCCCGAAGCACCCCCCGTCATCGTGAACGAAGTGAAGGACCTAGCGTAGCGCACTCCAATCAATGTAATATCAGGTAGATAACCATGAAAGTTGCCCTGTGACCTTGCCCAAAACCACCTACAAAACCCGACTCGCCCCCAGCCCGACCGGCCACCTGCACCTGGGGCACGTGCTCCATATCATATATATAGAGGACATTGCCCGGCTGTTCAAAGCCAGCATCAGCCTCCGGCTGGAGGATCACGACCGGAGCCGATGCCGTCCGGAATTTGAGGCCTCTATTATAAAAGACCTCCAATGGCTTGGCGTTGAGGTTCCAACCAACCTCTGGCGTCAATCCGGGCGAGATAAAGTTTACCAAATCAATCTTGAGAGATTGATGAAACAGGGACTGGTTTACGCCTGCGCCTGCAGCCGCAAGGACATTCAGTCTGAAACGACCCAGGCCAGTGGCGAGCTTCGCTATCCAGGCAGCTGCCGGGATAAGAATATCCCCCTCGACCAGCCTGACACATCCTTGCGGCTCACAATTCCTGACGCCCCATGGACCTTTGACGATGTGCTGAAGGGGCAACTCACCCACAACCCATTCGACCAGTGTGGAGATGTCATGATCCGAGACCGCCTTGGGCAATGGACCTATCAATTCGCCGTGGTCATCGACGATCTTGAGCAAGGGATCAATTTGATCGTCCGGGGGCTTGATCTTTTATCCAGCACCGCCAGACAGCTGGCCATGCGAGCCATCATAGATCCAGTGGCACCGATGCCTGTCTTTGCCCATCATCCGCTTCTGAGAGAACCCACGGGTCAAAAGCTCAGTAAACGCGACCAGTCAGAGAGCATTGCCAAACTTCGGGAGGACGGCATGACACCCGCTCAGGTGCGCGAGTTGGCGATGTCCCTCAAACAGGATTAATTTTAAGTTTGACGCAATTTCCATTTACCATAAGACCCAGCCGACGTTTTGGCTGGGGATTAGACTCTACTTGTCTCTGGAGGTATTCTCATGAAATATTTACCCAAATTTCAGCGCAAAGTTTTTTATCTGGTAAACACACTTCCCATCTACTGATAGATATCCATCAGCGACGATCTGACTTTTGGAATCATCGTATGACTTCACACTGACATCCACGCGCATCTCTTTATTGGCTGGAATCAGCTGCCCGCGGTAGATCCACTCATGTTCATTGCCCACAGCGAGAGACTCCAGCTTCTGACAGGCACCCGATCCCCAACGCTCCGTCGCCGCCACTTTCAAGACCTGAATGAATGCCTCCAGTCCAAGAGACCCAGGCATCACAGGATCCTGATAAAAATGCGCATCAAAGAACCACTCTTTCGGATTAACGCGTTTCAAACCACGTAAATAACCCAGCCCATAGTCGCCACCTGTCGGGTCGAATGCCTCAATGCCATCAACCATCAAAATTGGCGCCACAGGGTAAGACGGCCCATCTGGATAGGGCAACATTTCACTTAACGACGCCCCTGTCGGAAGTTTCGCGCCGCGGACTCCAACCTGCTGCGAGAGCGCCTCTTTAGAGAAGAATCCAAATACGGTTGTGCCTTCATAGACAAGGTTTCCGTTACCATCACGCATACTGAGAGCGTAGTCCTGAATAATCATGCCACCAGATTGATTGACCTTGGTCATGGTGATGGTCGTGATCAGCGTCCCGCAGTCGGGAGTTACGACCAGGTGCTGAACCGCCTTGCCGCCGAGATTACGGAATTTTATGTCGACATCACTACAAAGCGCCGAGCCAACATAGGCCGCGAAGAAACCACATGGCTGCAACGCCACCTCAAGAAGTATTGCGAAGGGCATAGTATTGGTGTTCTCAGCTTTGAAGTACCACGCGTCTGGCGGCACATCGTAGGCACCGACTAGTGTTCCACCGGCGACCATCTTAAATGGTTCCGCCGTAGACGACAGAACCCGGTCCATGAACTGATAAGGCGCCCGCGGAAGACGGGCAAGTTTGCGCTCCTCACCGTCAAAAATCTTATACGGCTCACCAAAAGCCTCCGATGGTTTTCCCTGCGCGTACGCGTCAATCTCAGCCGGACCGAACAAAACTGGCGTCTCTGATTGGGTTTTGCCAGCCCATACGGCGTCACATTTTTCTTTGGTATAGCCAGCGAAGTGAAGCGTCATGTTCGGGATCTCAACAATTGGCTTGCCATCGGCAAACATCAATGCGTCACAGATAACATAAGCCTCAGGACGATATCCGATTTCTTTCGGCGTGATCTCGTACGTGACCTTTTTGGTCGTCTGAAGAACCTGCCCGCGGCATTTCAGCTGACTTGCGAGTCCAGGAATTGGCTCAGCCACAAGATCCTCAGCCTCACCTACCCAGCCCATGGCCAGCAGGTAAACACGCAACGTATGCATACAACACTCGTACATGAGAGTGCCCGGCATAACTTTATCATCAACGAAGTGACATGTGAGGAACCAGTCATCCGGATGGATATCCGCCTCGCCGCGGATCTGGCCAAGACCAAATTGGCCGCCCGTGGACGACATGCTCTTAACACGGTGCACAAGCCGCATCATACCGCCCGGCAGGCAGGTTGGATTCGTGATCGCGAGTCCCGCGAAACGCTCTCCAAACGCGGCGGCGTAATCACCCTCACGAAGAGCGTCCACCTGACGGTCACTCATCACCGCCGGCATGTCTGTCACCGGCCTGACAAAGTCGCCTGTGATTTTCCCGGGCATTGGGCGCAGATCAAGAGCCGTCTTTATGACACCCTTACCAAGCGCCAATTCTTGTTCAGTAAAGAATCCGGCGACACCTTGCGCCATCGACATCAAAGGCTCGCCATTGACGGTCGCCTCAAAGCTAAACCTGAAAAGTGTTGTCTCGCCTTGATTGAAGAAATTATGAATCCGGATATCGTAACGGATGGTGTCACCGACAACAGGAAGCGCCTGGTGAAAGGTCACAACCGCGTCAAGGAGCCGGTAAACAGCCTTGCCCTTTGTCTTAAAATCAATTCCCAGCACCGCCGACAGGAACAAATCCGCCTGACCGGACTCAACCGCGACAGCGGTCGGAATCTTGCCCTGATCGAGATACCACGCGTCGCTGACAACGTCATGCTCCGTAATCAACCGTCCACTTGTCATGCTTCCGGGCTCTGCTTCCATGGCCATGATTCGATGACACAATAGAAGCGGACCATCGGGAAGTCTTACCCGCGTCGGATGAGCGTCGATAGACGCGAATTTTGGACCGAGCACCTTGGCGATTGATCCACGAGCGAACTCCTGACAGGCGTCAAAATCAAAAAGTGGCTTCTCGTGGGCCGCCGGTTGTCTCAGCGAGGGCGGGACTGGCTCCACCGGAGCACCCAACACAGGAGCCACGGCATACTCCACTCCAGGCACCTGCCGCATTTGTCGCGAGATCAGGTCTGCCGACATTTCCATGTTCGCAGCACTGGCCGTCATGTGAATACGGTGCGCGTCAAGCGTCGCAAGCTCAGTGGCGACGATCTGTCGGGCAAGTGCAGCCGCGAAACCAGCGGGAATATTCACACCGCCTAAAACTGACTGGGGAATTTGTGAAACCGATGAACCCGACACATGAACGTCACTCATTCTGACACTTTCTGCTTGCGGCGCCCGTGGTAACACAGGCGGCGTTGAAAAATTAAACTGAGGATTAA
>CANILH010000092.1 GCA_947468665.1 Oligoflexales bacterium
CATACCCATGGCAAGAGCCATGGGTGAGCCGCACCAGGGACTGGCGGCAAACAGCATAAATGGGATAAACCGGTAAATGTTCATCTGTTATATGTATCACAATAAAAAGCCTGAGCCAGTTGAGTTTCATTGAAAACTGATCAATTCAAAGGCATAATAAGGGACCATGAAACTGTCGGAAACCCCGCCAGTCAGTTTTCTCCCCGGGGGTCTTGTGAATCGTTATACACGCAAATTATCTAAGGCTTTTTTGGTCAGCTTTCTAACCTTCGCGCCTGAAGCCGCCCGTGCCGACGGGCTGCTTGAAGGCATGGCCGATGGTATCAATGACACCGTTACCTACGTTTCAGAGGGCGCCTCAAATCTTGGCGACCGCATTGAAGAAAACGTAAAACCAGCTGCCAGCAACTTCGCTCACTCCGTGAGGAAAGTCACTAGCCGCGTATTTGGTGGAATCTCAAAAATAGCCGACAAGGCAAAACGAAAATTAGATCCTGACGATTCAGATAAATAACCCGTCTATCACCAGCTGTATCCAACTCCCATATTGACTTCCGGAATCGGACGAACCGCCATGCGGGTATCAGGTAAAGTATTATTGATTAACGCCTCATAATCAGCCTTGGCCATAGAATCTTTGCTGTCAACGATGACGGTGCGGCGGACGTTATGGGTCAGACTGCTTCCGATCGTAGCGACAAGTCGGTCTGTCACAAACCAGCGATTACCGAAAGCCACACTGACACCATGCCGCATATCAGTAATCAAATCAGTTTCATCATTGGGCTGATCGGTGGCTGATGTGCTGGCCAGTGCCGCCACATTAGACGTATCCTCGGTATAGCGATTGGCGCGGCTATTGATCTTGGTCCAATTGTAGGCTGCCTTAAAGTACCAGCCCCGCATCGACTGACCTTGTTCCCAAATTCCAAATGTCCATCGCAACCTCATGGCGTCGATTTTTTGTCTTTCTCCTGGCCACATGTCCTCGCGACGGACAACGCTACCACTGTCATTTCCGCGTACAAGAAATGTACCTGTCCAGAATTCAGGACCGGTTGACATGGTCGCTCCCATATTGAAATCTACCGCGGCGCCGTACTTACTCGTAGTAACTCCATTGACCGATTGCTCATAGGCTGACGAAGCCGGAGCGACAGGATCAGCCTCCATAATGACCTGACGGACAACGTCGCCAGCCTCAGCACGCACACCTGCCAACAAGAAACACACAGAAACTGCTCTATTAAGCTTCATAAGACACCTCCTCAAGTCATCGCCAGCGGTATGTTGTCCCTGGCAGTTAACATTTGTGTCTCGCCTATCGGCCAAACTTCTGGTAACTGAACGGGCAAATACTGCCCACATAGGGCCAAGAAAGATCAAGTGGCGCAGGACTTAACATGGTCAACCCTTCAGGGCATTTGCTCGTCCCACGAGGCGTTCAAAGACGCGTCTTACTGGCTGAATCCGCTTTTAAACTCGTCAAATGACTGGCCTGACCCGAACGATCTCAATCGCGTCGCAAAGTCCCTACTTGCTGATTTTCCGTGGGAATTTACCCATCAAATCAAAGTCCCGCGCAGGGCCAAATCCCGCGGCATGACATCCCTGACTGGCTATGTTGAACTGATCAGCAGTCACGGTAAAATCCCTGTCCGGGAGAAAAACGTTCACGATTTCCTCAACTGCCTGAGCTTTTTGATGTTCCCGAAGTCAAAACTCGCCCTTAATGCGAGACACCGGTTAGAGTCGCCGGAAGGTCTGAAACCCGGACAAAACCGCACGCGTACTCAGGATCTTTTAACTATTTTCGACGAAGGCGGTGTGTTGCGGCTGGTACCACCCTCCGGCCAGCAAAAAGATTTAATTTTTGGACACGCTATTTATGAGCATATTCTCTACGGGAAAACCCTGCGTGCAGCCCGTCTCGACCTACAGATCGTTGATGAATTAATAACCACGCCGGCCCCGCAAATGGCTGGAGAAGCCGACACAGAGCTGGCCGCGTGGCTCTCGTCAGCAAATAATTGTCGCCGGGCAGACGAGTTCTCTCACCTCTGGATTACTTCCTGACAGGATTTCTTGCCGGGGGCCCGGGGTTTTGGTAGTTTAGTCTCTCGTTTCGTCTCAAATAACCTCCTGCTGAGGAAGGATCTTCGACATGCTTATTGGTGTACCAAAAGAAATTAAAAACCGCGAAAATCGTGTTGGAGTCGTTCCTGGTGGAGTCGCGCAGTTAATCACGGCCGGCCATAAAGTCATTATTCAAAAAGGCGCTGGTCTCGGAGCCGGTATCCCTGACGAAAAATTCGTCGCCGCTGGCGCTCAAATTGTTGATACCAAAGAAGACATCTGGGGCCGGGCTGAGATGATCATTAAGGTTAAAGAGCCCGTAGAACCTGAATATAAGCTCATGCGCGACGGCCAGATCCTCTATACGTACCTTCACCTCGCGGCTGTTCCTGAGCTTTGTAAAGAGCTTGTTCAGCGCAAAGTATCCGCGATCGCTTACGAAACTATCGAGTTGGCTAACGGCTCACTTCCACTTCTAACGCCAATGTCTGAGGTCGCTGGCCGCATGGCGGTTCAAGTCGGCGCGCAATGTCTCCAGAAACACCACGGCGGCAAAGGACTTCTCCTTGGCGGCGTACCCGGTGTTAAACGCGGTAACGTGGTCATCATCGGCGGTGGTGTAGTCGGTATCAACTCAGCGAAAATGGCAGTAGGTCTTGGCGCGGCCGTAACGATTCTTGACGTCAACGCGGCTCGTCTCGCGTACCTTGATGACGTCTTCGGTAACAACATCCAGACACTCATGTCAAATCCTGAGAATATCGCCACAGCGGTTCGCGGTGCGGATCTCGTCGTCGGCGCGGTACTGATCACCGGCGCGAAAGCCCCGATGCTGGTTAGCCGCAAAGACATCGCCGGCATGGAACCAGATTCCGTTGTCGTTGACGTCGCGATTGACCAAGGTGGATGTATCGAGACAATTAAGCCAACAACTCACGATGAGCCAACATATAAAACTGAGGGTGTCGTTCACTACGGCGTCACCAACATTCCTGGCGACGTGCCAAAAACATCTACTTATGCTTTGACCAACGTCACCCTGAAATACGCTCTTGAGCTAGCGAGCAAAGGCCTGACCCGCTCACTTGAGCAAAACGAGGCGCTGCGCAAAGGTCTTAACACCCACGCCGGCAAAGTGACTCACAAGGCTGTCGCTGACGCTCTCAACCTGCCCTACGCGGCATTCTGAGACACACGACCATGAAGAACATCAGGCGTGATGTCCTCAATTTAACTGTGTTGGTTTCGGCCCTCGGTTATTTTGTCGACATTTACGACCTCGTGTTATTCAGCATTGTCCGGGTCGCGAGTCTGAAGGATCTCGGCGTACCTGAGCCAGAACTACTGACCGTTGGCGTCAGGCTTCTCAACATGCAAATGACCGGGATGCTACTTGGCGGTATTTTCTGGGGCATTCTTGGGGATAAACTTGGCCGCGTGTCCGTCTTGTTCGGTTCTATTCTCATGTACTCACTCGCTAATATCGCAAACGGCATGGTCACTGATGTCGAGTCCTACGCCTGGCTAAGACTTATAGCGGGCATCGGCTTGGCTGGAGAGCTGGGAGCCGCCATAACGCTGGTGAGCGAAAGCCTCCCAAAGGAAAGTCGGGGAATCGGCACCTCGGCCGTCGCCGCGATCGGGGTCTCCGGAGCGCTTCTGGCAGCAGTAGTCGGTAAGAATTTCTCGTGGCATGTATCCTACATGATCGGTGGCGGCCTGGGGCTTGCGCTTCTTATCCTCCGCGTA
>CANILH010000093.1 GCA_947468665.1 Oligoflexales bacterium
CTCTGGTTGCCCTGGACGCACAATGGGGCAAACGCCGGTTACGAAATGCTCATCGCGGACAACCTCGCCTACTTTCCGGCGACTGCGGCGACGCCACCGTATATCGCCGTATTCCCGAAGCAGAAGCGCGATAAGGAAACCATCAGTCTCTGGAAGTCTGAATTCGTCATCGCCCATGAGTTTGCCCATCATATCGAACGCTCGCTGCGGCTTGATCATTTTGATTCCCGGCGAAGTCTGACACGTCTTGCCGTAAGCGAAGGGTTCGCGGATGTCTTGGCCTTCGCCAGTCACGGCGCGTCAAACAGAGCTCTCAAAGGTATTCCATGCATCGAAAAAGACCGGGCACCCGATGAGTTCGAGTTCAACGCGGGAATCCCCAAATTAATCGACCGCGCGCTGCTAGACCGAGCGTCAGACAGGGAGATCTCTTTTTCATCGCCGTCTGATGTCGCGGGACCATGCCAAGGCATACTACCCCACTCTGCCCACGGCATAGGCGCGATTTTCGCCCATTGGGTTTGGGAGCTTTCGTCTTATATGCCAGACTACGCCGCCAACCCCGGACACGTTTTGACCACCGTCAGTATTGACTGGCTGGCCCGTGTCGAGACAGCGATACATGCGGGCACCGATGATCCCAAAAAAGACCTGGAAAGTGTCGCAACTGCACTGCGTGACGCTGTTAAGAGTCAATTTAACAATTCAAGCATACCGATGACTCCAAATATCCGAGACCTCCTGCGCCAAAAAATGAGCCTTGCCTTTCCGGTTCTGGGTGAGCGCGATTGGTTTCCTGAATAGCCTCCCGCGTAAATTTAATTGTTTGTACCGCCGAGACACGTTACAATCCCCTCAGTATTCAGTGGTTTACTCTCACAAAGGTTGCTGCCTATGAATCGTGCGGGGATAGCGCGGGTCGTTTCTGTTGTCGCGGGCACTTTGATCGCCTCAGCGGGACTGAGCGCGGAAAAAACCGAAGCACCCAAACGCCCGAAGCCCGCAAAATCCGCTGAGGACACGCGACCGGCAAAGGACGTCAAACCCGCGGCGGACCCGCGCAATGTTAAAGACGTCAAGGAAGCCAAAGGAGTCGTCGCCCGGTTCAGTCAGGCCATGAAGCTCTATGACTCCGGTAAATTTAACGACGCGCTTTTTTTGTTTGACCGCATTCATCACGCCTATCCGTCCCACGAGCCTACGACGATTCAGTACGCCAAGACCCTTTATCGTCTCGACCGGATTCCCGATAGCTACAATCTTTTTGCCCGCGTCAATCCGCAATACCTTGATCCAGAAACGTCTTATGAGTACGGCTACTCGTTTTATACCCAGAACCGATTTGACGGAGCGTTATTCTCGTTCAAACGCGTGCCCGTTGATCACCCTCTGTATGACCTCGCGAGTTATTATGGCGCGATGTGCGCTATCAAACTCAAAAAATACGCCGAAGCCGAGGAGCTCCTGGACAAAGCCGTCGTTCTCCCCGATAAGTTAGCCCGCAGTAAGTCCCTTTACCAAAGACATGTCTCCTCACTCAGGCAGCTGCAGGAAAAATCCGATCTTGAGCGCGCGACTAACGACGAAAAACTTCGCATTACCAATGAGCGGACCAAAGCTAAGAATCCACCACCGCCAAACGGTGGAGCGAATACACAAGCCAACACAGGCAATGTCCCCATGCCGTACGTCCACAATGGTTTTTTTGGGGTAGACCGATTTGGAAAACTAAAATTCAACCAGACCACACAATCCTCAGATCTCCATGGCTATTCACGCAAAAACTACAGCAGCCAGTCCGGGACATTTTTATTCAGCGATGGCCCGATATTTCCGCTTCCGTTTAAAATCGACGGTAATCGGCAGGCTTCCGTTGGTGGACAGGTGAATTTAAGCGTCTCAAATATCACAACACAGGGTACTCAGGAGCGCCTGGTCGCCAATGAAGACAGCCAGGATATCGTACGCAACTTGACTGAACGCCTTCCGACAACAACAACTCACGCCGGTGACGCGGGTGGAAATGTCTGGATTGAGACCCCTTTGCCATCAGGCTGGTGGATCGGCACCGACGGGCATTTAAGTTTCACCTATCCTAATTTTGAGCGGGGCCAGCGTTACGGTGTCAGAGGCGGCACCGGTCACGTCGGCTGGATGAAAGACGCTCCCACGTCCTGGAAGGCGGAGCTCGCGGGGACCTATGATCTCATCGTGGACAGCGAGACCGAGCCGGTCACCTCACAGACCATAGGCGAGGGGTCCGTCAGCGTTAAGACCGCCTACGCTTTGGGAGTCACACTCAGCGCCAAATATATTTATTACGACTATAAGCTCCCATTATTGCCGGGACCTGACGCGTCTACAAGCGGCACACTTAAACTCAAACAGGAATTTCCGCTTGGAATGGCATTGACACTTGAGGGAACAGCGGAACGACAAGATAATTACATCGCGCGCGACCTGGCATCCGGAGCAAGCGCCTCGGCTGACGGGCAGATTATGACCGGGTCGGCGAAATTCAGCGCGTCGCCTTTTGACTGGATCGCGATTGCCGCTAAGCACACAAGATCCGAGTCAAAATGGAGTGTTCACCAGGCCGACAGAGTCGAGGCATTTAAGGCAGCGACACCAAACTACACGGAGACAACCGAACTTATTGGCGCCATCATTTTCAATTTTTAAGACTGAACGATACGGAGCAAAAGACATGATAGTTCAATTCACCAAAAAACCGACCGGAGACATCGTCTCCGCGATCACAAAAACCATGGAGGGGCGATCCCTCGGTGATTTGGTTTCTATCCACGAGGCTGGAAATGGACTGCTGGTTAAAATCTCAAAGCTCGGCACATCCACACTTGAGTTTGAGCGAAAAGACGACGGTGAATTCGCGGTATTCACTCTCACTACCGAGAAAATCGCGTTCGCGCACAAGGCTTTCAAGAGCGAGGTCACAGCAAAACTCGTTCACGTAATCGAAAAATCCGGGGGCAAGGTTATCAAGGCATGAAAACGGTAGAGACACCACATTATTTTCAGGAACCAGACCTGGAGCGCTGGACGCGCGCAGTGTGGGATCGCGAACTTGCGCGACTGATCGACGAACTGTCGTCTAAGAATTATTCCGTCGCCTCTGTGGCGCTTATGGAAACCGCCGGGCGGTTTGTTGCCAAGGCCGCCATCGACCGCGGCGCGGAGAAACATCCAGTTATTGCCCTGTGCGGAACCGGCAATAACGGCGGAGATGGCCTTGTGGCAGCCCGCGTACTCCATGACCACGGCGTCTCGGTTAATGTTGTCATCGTTGATGAGCCAGGGAAAGTCCCCAGCGATCTCTTCACCAAACAGCTCGCCACTATCACTGCGATGAAAGTACCTGTCACCACATGGCGACCTGGAAC
>CANILH010000094.1 GCA_947468665.1 Oligoflexales bacterium
AGAAACTGAGAGCTAATTCATTACAGGTTCTGAAGAAGGCTGAGCGCCATCTGTGGCAACTGGTTGGCCTGACCAAGTATTGATGTACCAGCTTGTTCGAGAATCTTGCTCTGGGTGAATGTCGCTGTCTCTGCCGCGAAGTCTGTATCACGGATACGGCTACGAGCTGTATCTAGATTCTCAACTTGCGACCCCAAGTTTGCGATTGTCGATGAGAAGCGATTCTGAATGGAGCCAAGGTAGGCGCGCTGCTCATTGACCCGGTTGATCGCGCTGTCGAGGGCCGTGATCGAGCCCTGGGCTGACGCTTTATCGATAACCTGAGTGCCTTCTTCCGCTCGGCCGATGTTGAGGGAGCCCTCACCACTCGTGAACCCGTTCAGCTTGCTCATGTCGATCTTAATGATGTTGACCGGGTTACGAGCGTCGATCGCGTCATTTTCTTTATAGTAGTCTTTGCCGATTTGGATTTCGAGTGGGTTGTCGCCGGTGTTACCGTTCATCAACTCATCACCGAAATCTTTTGCCGCGTTGCCCATCAGCAAATGAGTACCGTTGAACTCAGTAGAGAGAGCGATACGATCGATCTCGTCTTTGAGCTGGAGGTATTCTTTGTTGAGGAACCCGCGTTCTTGCTTGCCGATTGTATCGGAAGAGCCCTGGACCGCGAGCTCGCGAAGGCGAACCAGCATGTTGGTTGTCTCTTCGAGACCACCTTCCGCTGTCTGCACCATCGAGACACCGTCCAGAGCGTTGCGTTTAGCAACGTTCAAGCCACGGATGTCGGCACGTAGGTTTTCGGAGATTGCGAGTCCGGCGGCGTCATCAGCAGCTTTGTTGATGCGTGATCCACTGGATAATTTCGCCATGCTACTTTGAAGCGCATCGGAACTCTGTCCGAGGCGACGTTGCGCAGTAAGCGACGCAACGTTTGTCCTAATTGTCAATCCCATAAAAGTGACCTCCTGTCATAGGGTTTGAAGCACTCAGACCACATCATGTGATCCTTGCCCACTCTATCGACTGCTCCTGAAAAACATTTAGCGGCAGCCGCCACTTATACCGATAACATACTGAAATAATGTTCTTATATTTTTTTAATCAGTCGGCATTGATTGCCTACAGAGATCACCTGAAAGAATTTTTCGCCTTGATGTTCGCTGCCTTGTGCACAAACCGGCGAATGATATCATGGCCGTCTGAGAGACTTCCAAGCGCATGATCGTCAAGCATTTCATGTCCTTTAAGAAACACGTGCGTCGCCTCAGGATGAGATTGAAACCCAAATACAGGCTTATTTTCGTGCACAAAACCATCAATGGCGATTTCATCAGATCTCGCGAGAATTTTTGTATTCGCCGGCAAACCCGTGACCATCTCGGCATGGGTCACGATGAGGCGGCACTCGCCGGACGGAATAAGATCATTTTGGAGAATTTGAACGCGCCGAACACCTTTTAGCTTCGCGCGTTCATCGTTAACATAACCAACCGTGCCACCCAGCATGTAGGCCAGCATCTGATGACCGTAACAACAGCCAAGTACAGGAATTCCGAGCTCAATCACAGGCCGCAGCCAGTCTTCCAATGGGCGTTGCCAAGGAAGATTATCGTGAACACTAGCCGCGCTTCCCAGAATAATCACTCCCCGAACGGCATCAATACCCGACGGAAACGAGTCAAACCCGTGCAAAGCGGGCAAATGATAGGAGCAGGGAATGGGTGAAAGCGAGGCGATATTGTTGAATGTGTCTATCTCCGGAGTTTTTACTCCGGGATCAATCACCATAATATGTGGGACGGAAAGCGACATAGTCGTTGTCATTTATGAGCGGGATACGGATCCTTAAAATCACATTCCCTGATTAGATTTCGGCTCAAAGTCGTTGTCCTGACGAGGTTCTCGTCACGGGCAAGTTTGACGGGTGGATGATTCTCAGCCTGAAATACCACATGCTGGCAATGAGGACACTTGATCTCCACCTTGGCCACAAGGTGGGCCTCGTTATCAAATGTCAGGTGAAAGCGGCGTGAACAAATAGCATTATCAACCAGAATCTTTTCGTAACTCATACCTGTTTAGGCCTCCACGTGCCGCAAAAGACGTCCCATCACAAAAACGTTACCACGAACCCGCCTCTCCATCAAACCATAATTGAGTCCTTGCTAGAGCACAACAGCCTGATTATGCTTGGGACTTAAGCAACAAGAGTGATTTTTCGCCGTCAGGGGAATCGACATGCCAGAAACAATATTTGACAAAATCCTAGCCAAAACCATTCCGGCTCAAGTTGTATTTGAGGATCAGGATGTCATGGCATTCAAAGACACTTCACCTCAGGCGAAGGTTCACGTCCTTGTCATCCCCAAACAAAGAGCGCGCAACCTTACGGAACTGCGCGCGTGGAACACAGCTGATGTGGGCGTCTTCTTCCAGAAGGTCGCCGCTGTCGCCGCAGAACTTGGACTCGCCGAAAAAGGCTACCGCGTCGTGCTCAATACTGGCAAGGAGGGCGGACAGTCGGTTGACTACATACATGCCCACATCCTCGGAGGAGAGCCTCTCAGTGGCAATTTCGCCTGATAAATCCTCCTTGAGACATATTGATCTCAGCGTGCCTGTAGCCCTCTCATCGGACAATTATACGTCTATAGAGAGGACACCATGGGCTGGGAGTGCGTTGGCCTCGGGCATAAAGCGCGACCAGTCGAAATCTGCATCCCAAAAAATAGGAGAGTCCTGGGAAATCTCCTGTGATCCGGAAATGCCCTCAAAACTCAAAGTGGCGCCAGATCATAGCCTGACTGAGCTTATTAATATGAGACCGTCTGAATGTCTGTCGGCTGATTTGATTCGCGGGGGACGGGCCGCCTGCGATATATTAGTGAAGCTTCTGAATGCCTCGTCACCGTTGTCCCTGCAACTACATCCTACGGATGACAATAAATCCCTGAAACCAAATGAGTGCGGAAAGCCAGAAAGCTGGCTTGTGTTAAGCGCCGAGGCAGGCGCAGGGCTCTATCTTGGGTTTAGTAAGCCTCTGAGTGTGCAAAATATCGGGGAACTCCTGACGGCCGGGACATTTACCAAGGAGCTTTTGCAGTTTGTACCTGTAAGGGCGGGCGATTATTTCGAGATTGAGCCACATGTACCGCACGCGATCGGCCC
>CANILH010000095.1 GCA_947468665.1 Oligoflexales bacterium
AGGGGGCTATATCATGAAGCCCCCAAACCCAGATTACGATCAGATGCCAGAGATCGAAGATCTATCTATGCATATGGCGGAAGCCTGCGGCATCAAGACAGCGCGTCACGGTCTTTTACCCATGCAAGAAGGAGGCATAGCATATATCACTAAGCGATTTGACCGAAAAGGTCAGAAAAAAGTCGCCGTGGAAGACATGTGTCAATTATCCGGATTGCTCACGGAACAAAAATACCGATCATCCTACGAACAGGTTGCCAAACTGATCCAACGGTATTCGTCGGTGCCAGGAGATGATTTGCTGCGGTTTTTTGAGCTGGTGACTTTTTCCTATGTCATTGGCAACAATGACATGCATCTAAAAAATTTCAGTCTGATGACCGACGACCTCTCTTTTATTCATATGACCCCGGCATATGAGTTGCTGGCAGTTCGACTGCTGCTTAGTAAAAAAGATGACCCCGAGGACCTTGCCCTTACTCTCAATGGAAAGAAAGCTAAGCTGAAAAGACTGGACTTTATAATCTGTGGCAGGACCATTGGGGTTCCGGAAAAAGTTGTGTTGATGGTGCTCGAGAAGCAAATCAACAGCAAAGAAGCGATGTTTGACTGGATTGATCGCAGTTTCTTGACGGCGGAGCGGCAGGCGGATTTTCGCGCATTGGTGGAAGAAAACCTTGCAACCATGTCACAGTGACGCTCTACATTGGCCAATGTAGAGCGTCACTGTGACATGGTGGCGTAGGAGAGGCTTCGTTTTGTGCGTACCTCCTCGTGAAGCTTCTCGATTAAGATCTCAAACATGACCTGGGCGGCCGGGGCGTCCGCGGATGTCGCGGACGGCGCGTTGAATTTCATGCGAATGTAGGCTGTTGGGATCGCCCGGTGCTCAAAGGCAAAGCTGTTGTTTGGATCAAAGGCCGGTGGAGGTATGGGCTTTGGGGTGCGGTTGGTTTTACCAATCTTGCCAAGCCCTTCGTTGAGCCGGGTGATTGTAGTTTTGTCCATTTTGGGCCCGGCGTAGATCAAATACATGGTCGAGGCGTCAAGAGTGGTGCGGTGATAGCCGCGAAGATCTTCCGCGGTCAATGCCTGAGCTTGTTTGATTCCGTCTTCTGGCAGCAGGCGGTAGGGATGGCTTGCGTCATAGAAGACCGTGTTCACTACGGCGTTGACCTGGGTCTCAGGATTCTGCGCCTCTTGCTGGAAGTCAGCTACGCGCTGCTTTTTTGAGAGGTCAACATCTTCGGCATTAAAAAGCGGCTCGGTTACGACAGAAATCAGGAGATCGAGTGCCTGCGGCAGGAAGTCTTTCACGGTTTCAACCTGGCAGTGACTGACTTCAACGCCGCCTCTGCAATCGACCCCGATGGAGTACTTCTCGGTGAGAGCGAATATTTTTTCTTTTGAGTATTTTTTGTCGCGTACGGCATGGTCTCAAACGCCAGTAAATTAAGCGCCCTTCGGTCTGGAGATAGACCGGATGTACCGGTGACATAACTTAACTCCACGTGGACAATGTCACTGCCTGGAGTTTCCCGGATGATAAGTGGGCATGAAGGCGGACGAAGAAGTCGAGACGCCAGAGGCCCACCGCGTTTACGACATGTATCACGGCTATTTTGATCAGCTATATCGCAAAGACACCTCACGCTGGTACATTGAGATTCACGGCAACGCCGATGCTTGCTGCGTGCGTGCCCTTGAAATCGCGACTGTCGGAGTAGACGCGGACACCGCGAAAATCCTCGCCTCAAAGTTGCGCGATAGTTTAACAGCGGCGGGAATATCCCCAAATGAGCTTGATATCCGAATTGAGCCTCTTAACTCCCTCCGCTTTATGGCTCAAGGCAACAAAACCAAAGGCGTGCTCCACGATGTTCGGCGCGCTATACATATTGAGACGCCGTCTTTCGCGCGAAAAGAGCGACGCCCTCAATACACAGCGGCACTTTTAGATTTCTTTCGGGGACTTGACTCACTTGACCGTGCCAACACAAATCAAGATCCTCAGTCCACGTCACCGTAGTTCAGTTTTCTGGGGAACATCTATGAACGAAATCCCCGTGGAAATGACTCCCGCACGGGGACGGCCAAAATAACACGAAACGGCTCCTGAAGCGACGCGCGGCTCAAAAGCTGACGCCCCCTTGATCCAGACTTTCGTTGATTCGAGTCCCGGCACGCCCGCAAATCATCGTCATTTCGGACTTGAGCTGTTTGGCGCGCTCGATCCGCGCGGACTCAAACCAAAGGTCCTTGAACACGGCAGACGCGTCGAAATCCGCGACGGACTGTTCACAAGACGACACCGACTCCGTCACAAAAGCCCGTGCCTCGTTCTTTTCGTGGACCGCGTTGCAGCCGACCCGCCACTGACTCGTCAGTTTCTTTTTCATGTCCTGATAGGTCAGCGGGAAAGCTTGTCGCAGCTTGCCCTCGGAGCTCAGCTCGACGAATTCACCGTAAAAGGTCATTCCAAAATCAAGCCGGCAAAAATCGCTGGAATGGCCTGCCGCGGCAGGCTCACGGAGATTCGCGCTCGCGACCTCGCTGGATGTCTTGGCGGTTTTGCAGGAAGAGACCACAAGAATAGCCATCGCCATCGCGCCGATCAAACGCATCACAACCTCCCAAAAAAACTTTGTTGAACTGTCCTATGATTGTAGGGCACCCGTCACTCAACCGCAACTGGATGCCCCAAATTACCAGTGTATCTTTCTATCGTTTTATAATGTTTGCGCCGCCACTCTCACAGCCTGCTCAGCCACACCATACGCGGACGCCGGATTTTGACCCGTAACTAACCGACCACTAACCTGGACGTGCTCCTGCCAAAGAGGGGCTTTCGAATAATTGGCCCCTATTTCCTTAAGAGATGTTTCAAGGAAATAAGGCATATAACCGGCATGCCCCGCTGCTACTTCCTCGTCATTGCTAAACCCCGCGACGTTTCGTCCAGTCAGAAGGTGCGAGCCATCGGAAAGCTTCGCTGATAACAACGCCGACGGGCCGTGACAAACCGCCGCGATAGTTCCGCCATTTTCATATACCTTGGCCGCGAGTTCGCCTAAGCGAACATCCTGCGCGAAATCCCACATCGTACCCATGCCTCCCGCGAAAAATATGATC